>JAAGZR010000358.1 GCA_024206155.1 Aliivibrio sp. | reverse complement strand
GTTAAAAAGCCTTCATCCAATAAATACTGAATAGGCAATTCAAAAATGCAATCACGGAAAAAACGAGGCGTGTCGGTTTTTACCTGTCCGCGAGTGTGGTATTGGTAAATCCAACCAATCCCTAAGCGGTAAGGCGTCGCGGTTAAACCAAGTACTTTGATACCTGCATTTTGAGTTTGTAAGTGCTCAATCACTTTACGGTAGCTTGTGTCTTTGTTATCTGGCACACGGTGGCACTCATCAATAACCAATAACGAAAATTGATCTTTAAATGAGTCAAGATTACGCACCACAGATTGCACAGAGGCAAACACCACTTTCTTATCGTTTTCTTTACGGCCTAAACCAGCAGAGAAAATAGAGGCCTCTTCACCATACCCTTCGTATTTTTCATGGTTTTGTTCGACAAGCTCTTTAACGTGAGCAAGTACCAACACACGACCTTTTGCAATTCGTGCTAATTCAGCTATCACCAAGCTTTTTCCGGCCCCCGTCGGCAGAACTAACACCGCAGGCGTTGTGTGTTTTCGGAAATAATGAATAACCGCTTTAACAGAATCTTGTTGGTAAGGTCGTAACGTATACATGGATATATAAACAGTGGTTAAGGCAAAAAAGCATCATATCAGAATATAAAAGATTACTCTTTGTTTTCTTGTTAATATTAAAACAGTGCTTACGCATCGTCTTGAATTATTACTATAAAAAAGGAAGTTTATTAAATGTCAGTGCTTAAACACATTCATGTCACTCTAATTTTCGTTGCCATTCTTTCAGGGTGTGGTTCAATTCCTAATGAAGTTGAACACATGAACGAACCTGTACCTGTGCCATTAACCAGTTCGCTATCTGAATTAAATGACGCTTATCAACCTAAGCAACCAACACCAGAAACCAGTGCCGTTTTGTTGCAAGATAAAGGTTGGGATGCATTAGCGCAGCGCCTGGCATTAATAGAGACAGCCGAGCACAGCATTGATATTCAATATTACATTTGGAACTCAGACGCATCAGGACATTATCTTGCAAGTCGTCTATTAGCAGCGGCTGATCGCGGTGTAAAAGTTCGTGTTATGTTGGATGATATCAATCTCAATGAACGAGAAGATCTGCTTGTGGCGTTAAACTCCCATCCTCAAGTTGATATCCGCGTGTTTAACCCTATCCCAACTCGTCGTGGTGTTACTAAGTGGGTAAACTTCTTAGGCGATTTCTCACGCCTAAATCGTCGTATGCATAATAAGTCATTCACCGTTGATGGCGTGTTCTCTGTGGTGGGTGGACGCAATATTGGTGACGAGTATTTTGATCTTTCTAACGAGATTAATTTTCGTGACCGTGATGTGCTAGTTAGAGGTTCTGTTGTTCATGATATTCAAATCAGTTTTGCAGAGTATTGGGACAGTACTTGGTCTTACCCTGTCGATTTATTAGCAAAAGAAGCGCTTTCACAAAAAACATTTCCACAAGAGCAACCAGTGTTAGATGAGATTGATGCACCCGTTTATAAAAACTACCCAGCCTTACCTGAGGGCAATAAAACAGCCCATCAATATCTCACAGAGTTAATGAATAAAATGACTTGGGTTAAAGCTAAGTTCGTATTTGATCGCCCTGTACCGCTGGATAAAGATAACACCAGTGAGCCAAAAGAGACCGCAAAAGCACTCGCAAAATTAGCCAGTGAATCAGACAAAGAGATCTTATTAGAATCGGCTTATCTTATTTTTGATGATAACCAACTCGAAGGGTGGCAAGAGTTAGTCAACAACGGTGTTGAGATAAAAGCGCTCACCAACTCGATGGCATCGAATGATTTAACTACTAATCACTCAGGTTACGCTGGTCGACGTAAAGATATGCTTGAGCATGGCATTCAGTTATATGAATTAAAGCCAGAAACAGAGCTATGTGAAGAATCGACCAAAGACGTTTCTATATGTGCACCAACATTACCTTATGGACTTCATGCCAAGTCCGCTGTTTTTGATGATAAAATCGCAAGTATCGGCTCTTTTAACTTCAATTTACGCTCAACGTACTTGAATACCGAGTCGATTCTAATTATTGAAAATAAAGAAATAGCAGAACAACTCACGCAAGATATTGAACACGCTATGGATGAAGAAAACAGCTGGCATTTAAAACTGCAAGAGGGTGATGTTCGTTGGTATTCTGGCGATAAAAG
>JAAGZR010000357.1 GCA_024206155.1 Aliivibrio sp. | reverse complement strand
CCCACAGTTTCGATAGATAAGAAGTTGAAAATGCTACGTGAGTAGTGAAGGGTTTCAAAGGGTTTACCCTTTGGCACAGGCATGTTTTTACCAAATACGTAGTAGAGGGTGAAAACGTGCCCATCGTGCCTATCTCTAGTTTGGGTAGCATCGAGGAGCATTCAGACGCCATAGAAAGACCGAGAAAAGACCAGCAGACGCCACAAAGAGAGTATGAAGTAGTACAGAAGACCACAAAAAGACCCAAAAAAGACCAAAAAACAGGCATTTTATTATGAATCACTCAATTGAACGTTTAAGAGATGGTATTCAGGAGTTAATTAACACTCATAGCAACGCCTCTAAGATCTACATAATACGATCTTTATTTGATCTGCTAGACGATGCAATTAAAAACAGAATATCTATTGATATGCTAGTTACTTATCTTAATGAAAATCACGTCATTATCAGTAAACATTATCTCAAAAACACCTTGCTACGTATTCGTCGAGAAAGAGGGATTTCACCTCAAAAAAGATCGACACAAGATCTGAATGTTCAACCTCAGATCCAACATCAAAACACCACGAGCAATCGCTCGCTTGTGGCTCCTGAAAACAACGCTGACAAAAAAGCGTTATACGAGGCGGCAATGGAAAAACATTCAGCCGCTACCAATCTCTCTGAAAAATTTCTTGCCCTTGGTGGCGAGCCTAGCGACATCGTTGATAAACCTGATTCTCAAATCCGTCACATTTACACAAGACAAAAAATAAAGTTCAACCGACTTTATGATGAATTTCTATAAGGAAAAAATATGAAAATTATTGTTATGAATTTCTCTGGTAACGTTGGCAAAAGTATTATTGCTCAACACTTATTACAACCACGAATTGAAAACGCGAAATTAATCTCAGTTGAATCCATTAATTCCAATGGAATTAATGGCGAAACAATGAGAGGCGAAAAGTTCACGCAAATAATGGAATCAGCCGACGAACACGGAAACGTTATTATTGATGTAGGCGCATCAAACGTCGAAGATTTTATGAACCAAATGCGAAATAATATTGGGAGTCATGAAGATTTTGATTTCTTTGTTATTCCTGTCACCAGTAAAGCAAAACAAATATCAGACAGTATATCGACCCTTGATGCGTTATCGGAATTAGGCGTACCTCAAGAGCAAATTAAAATCGTCATGAATATGGTCGATTGTAATGACGTCATTAGTTACGAATTTAAAGATATTATTCGCTCAGCAAAAGGCATAGCCGACTTTAATCCCAATGCCGTTATTTTTGAAAATGAATTATTCAATCGATTGAATGATGAAGAGCGGAGTATTCATGACATCGTAAACGATGACACGAATTACAGAGAGCTAATCCAAGGCACTGAAGATAGAGCGCAACGTCGCTTATATTCTCACGCCCTCGCCACAAAGCGATTAGCAACAGGCGTTCAAATGACGTTAGATAACGTATTTAAAACTATCAACATAGCGTAATAAACATAACGCTATCGCCAAAAAAAGGAACCTTTCGGTTCCTTTTTTCATTCTTCAAATTCAACAATGAGAGCAAATTATGACGCCTCCAATCGATAATTCCGTAAATTACCAAGAAGCCTATATCCGTGAAATTCTCAGTGAAGTCATTTTACTGCAAAAGAAACTCACTGAGATAGGCGGTGAATCTCAAATGCGTATCGGTATTACTCAAGACATCATCAATACGCACTTAAACCATGCGGCCAAAGCCCTTGATAATTACACTCAAGCGGCCAACGCGCATTTCTCTGTTACAAAGCAAGAACTCAAAGACATTGCCGATAATGAAGTCAAAACCAGTATCACAAAATCATTGCTCGATGCACATCATAAGTTATTGCTCGCTAATCCGCCTAGAATCGCCTTACAGGCGGTTCTAATGATGACAGTGGTCGCTGCCCTAGTTGGCGGTATTGTTGGCTTAGGTGGCGGTTATATTGCGTATCATGCGCAAAATACCAATCGTTTGAGCGTGAATGAAATTCAATTAATTGAAAAAGGACGATTGCTACAGCAATCGTTCTCAACCCTCAGTCCTGCAACCAAGCAAGAACTAGAGCAAGCTGCCATTAATTTTCAATAAGTCTTTCCTTGTTTCTGTTTACCCACAATCGGCTCACGAGTGGGGGTGAATATCTCTTACCGCCTCATGTTGGATAAACAGAAAAATAATCTCATCGTCATGATGGTTTTTTTTACTCCTCCCCTAAATAAATTACATCGAACAGAAAAGAGCAACGGCCACGTTGTGAGTTTTTCTGGGTTCCTATTTATCCACAATCGGCTCACGAGTGGGGGTGAATATCTCTTGCCGCCTCATGATGGATAAATAGGAATTGGACAGCGTTTTTTTAGGGGACTTTTTAAGGATTTACCATGCAATTAAAAACAACCATGAAAGCGATAGTGTTAGGGCTATCACTTTCCCTACCCTCCGCACACGCTGGCTTTCCAACGTCTGTATTGATTGATATTCCAGCCACCTTGCACCAATTTCAGAACATGGCACAAATGCTCAAAGAGTACGCGACGATGTTAGACCAGCTCAATGAAATGCAACGCCAGTTGCAGCAAATGGAGCGCGAATACAATTCAATGACAGGAACACGGGGGCTAGGCAATATTTTAAATAACCCTGCGTTCTCAAAACATTTACCTGACAACTGGCAAACCGTATTAAGCAATATCCGTTATAACGGATATGAAGGCTTATCGGGCGCGGCCAAAGCCTTACGGGATGCAAGCAAAGTTATTGATGCGTGTGAATACATCGAGGACAGGGCTGAGCGACGAAACTGTGAAGCTCTTGCGGTAAAACCTGCGCAAGACCAGGAATACGCAAGTAATGCCTATGAAACGTCTAATTCACGCACTGAGCAAATTAAATTATTGATGGATAAAATTAATCAAACTCGTGACCCCAAGGCCATTGCTGAATTAAGTGCGCGTATTCAAGCAGAGCAAGCCCTTATTCAAAATGACAACAACAAATTAGCCATGTATCAAGCAACCACTGAGGCTGAATATCGTTTGTTGCAACAGCAACAACGAGAAATCAGCGCGAAAACATGGGGCAGCAAAAAGTATGGTGTCGAAGTCGCACCTCTGGAGTTTTAACATGGACATTACCGCATTCAGTTACATTGGCAAAACGATTGATAATTTCACTTCTGATTTTATTGTTTCAGGTATCGGTGGATTAATTGGGGCTATAAGCCCCCTAATTATGATGGGCGTAACTCTCTTCTTAATGTTCAAAGGGTACTTACAAATATTTGGGAAAACCGACGACTTAGCGCGTGATACGGTGATATTGGGTATTCAGGTAATCACCATCACGACATTGGTATTGAACGTGGATAATTACACGTTTTATGTCATCGATGGGGTGAGTTCGTTATCCAGTGGCATATCCAGTGCCATCAGTAAAAATGAAAGTGGCAACGACATTTACCAAACCTTAGATGGCTTGCTAATGCAAGCCCTTGATATTGCGGTTTACTGTTTATCGAAAGTGGGTTGGACTGAGGGGTATTTGTGGGCGTTCGTGGCTATGGTCATTCTTGCCTCTATTGCCATATTAACCATTATTTCGGCCATCATCATTATGGGTACGAAATTTTTACTCACCATGTTGTTTGTTATCGGGCCACTGTTTATTGCTTTTGCGCTATTCCCAATCACTCGCAAGTTCTTTGATTCATGGGTAACTAAAATCGTAGAAAATGTATTGGTGCAGATATTCGGGGTTATCATCATTACGATGGCAATTGAAATCATCAGCAACTTTATTGGCAAGAACAATCCAGAAGTGCAAGACATTAACCCGACAGGGGTAATGATACAAATTGTGGTTGTAACAGGCATTTTAACGTGGGTAGTAAAACAGATACCAAACCTATCAGGCTCACTGGCTGGTGGTTTTGCGTCTGGCTCTTTAACGTTTAAAGAAGCGATGGCGGCTCCTGCTGCCGCTGCTGCGGCTAAATTCCTGAATGGCGCACCAAAAGGAAAAGACAAGCCACAACGGGATTCATGGGCTGACCAGCAAGCGAATCAGGTAACAAAAGGCAATGCGCAAGCCTCGCCACAACAGACCAAAGGAAGCCAAGCGATTAATGACAAAATCGCTGAGCATAACCGAAAATCATAGCCTGAAAATAATGATACCCAAGTCACATAAGTTGAAATACAATCAACGTATCGGTTATTGCCAAACCTAACCGATATGTATTGTTTGCAGTGAGTTGCTACACTCTTATTGTGTCACCGACTAGGTACACACGCTTTATTTTCAGGTTCATGTTACTTTAGCCAAGCATAGAAATATGCTTGGCTTTTTTTTAACTGGAATAAATCACATCAATCGCGTTCAGATACGATAATGAACGTTCATTCATTAAAAATACCCTCTCAAAGGTATAGCCCTTCACGTACTTCTTTTTACTCAAATCGTAAACTAAATTACTTGGTTTTTTCTTCTTATATTTTGTGACAATGGCACTTGCCGTTGTTCGGTGAATACGAAACGTATCAGCGATAAACGAGACGTTAAACTCACCGTACAAATCTACGTGCGCATCAATAAACCTAAGTATAATCAGCTCTAGTTGCTCTTTTTGTGACAACATTTTCGATTTATCCTTACAAAAATAATATATAGCCATTTACTACACAGTAGTATATTACATCACTTAAATTAACTGTAGTAAAAAACGATACTACAGCAAAAATCAACAGATAAACTCACAGTAAAAGTGCGGACTCTTTTCCACATATCCACATGAGGCGGTAAGAGACATTTACCCCATCTCGTGAGCCGATTGTGGGTATGTGGAAAAGATTTTTTTCAAAAAATCCCCTTACTCAAAAGTAAGGGGATTTAGCTAAATATTAATGCAATTTCGCGGTTTTTCTCTCGTCTTCTGCTCTGCAATAATCCACCCATTGCGCCCACTCGCCTTCCAATGTTGGCTCTCTCAGACAAATATCATGACGGAATTGGATCACTTTTCCTGTTGCTAACGTTATTTCAACCTTAGTTTTATCATAACCAAATCCCTCGCCTGTTTTTGCTATGTACTGCTTTTGCTCTGCAAGGGTTAGCCATGCTAGGCGGTTATACTCCTCAATTGAAATTACTTTGTTAATTTCATCCTCTCCCTCTTTGCATAACTCACTATTAAAAATGTTTGATTCAGACCAAAACACCTTAACTTTAACGATTTTTTTCTCTTCGTCTTCTTGCGCTTCATCGGTAGCCACTAGGCCATGATTAAGCGGTGAGATAAAACCAGAGTTTAAGTAAGCCGCTACCGCTTGGTAGGTCATGCGTGGTTTAACGTGCTCTTGCTCGTCTTCTACCGTTAGCGTATCAATCATCGCTGGCTTGACTTCACCAAACGTAATAACCATCGACACAAAACACCAAACGCCTTTACTCATTACCAATTTAATTTCATCATTGTGACGATTTCGGATTAATTCGATTTTTAAATTATGGTATTCATCCGTCATATACTCTTGAACGTCTGCCAGTGTTGAAACCGTTTCAATCTCATTATAAGTACAAGAATCACTTGAATACGTTTCCTTAACTTTTACGATTTGAGTCGCTAGAGACAAAAGAAGTGCAATTTGATAGCAAGTGAGTGAGTCATTGTCTGGTTTTCCTATGATTAAGTGAGTATTCATCTTCGTGTTCGCCTGACTGTTCGATTTCTTGCCATCGTTCTATTGGACAAGGGCGCGGAGCGTTTATATACCCTTGTCCAATAGGTTGTGGTGAGAAACGATTTACAGGAAGTTGCGAAACGATATGAATACTCACGCATAGGTAAACCAATGACTCAGGAGCCAGCTAGTAACGATTACAAGCACTTAGAAAGAGACGTGAAAGCTCTTGATTTTTCGCTCTAGCACTGGTTTTTGATGTTGCTTTTGCGTTGGGGAGAA
Source organism: Aliivibrio sp. (assembly GCA_024206155.1). Taxonomy (GTDB): domain Bacteria; phylum Pseudomonadota; class Gammaproteobacteria; order Enterobacterales; family Vibrionaceae; genus Aliivibrio. Next base: position 2,545 of record JAAGZR010000357.1, on the reverse strand, counting down.
TGACGACAGGAACCCACTAGCCGTTGAAACTTGTTTCTTACGGATAGGGGTTATCGGAGGACGAGCGCAGCGAGGAAATGACACTTTTTCGATAGAAAAAAACGCCCTGAATAACGCTGATTAATTTACACAGCAGATAACTACCGTGTAGTTATTTACTACAGGCTCTTAACCGCTTTTTTTAACCACAACCTCAGAGTTTCAGGGGGCGAAACCCCCTCCCTATCAATCACAATTAATCAATATTCACTCGGTAATAAAACCGTTGTTACACTGCGATCCCATTCGGTAATGATCCAAATTTGAATATCATCATAGTCATATTGCGACATAATGCGATCACCGTTATGCGTCGCCTCATTATTAACTAAGCTGTCTTCCTCGCACGTTGTCCCCCAATCGCATGAATAATGACGATCTAAAAATGGTTTAAGTTTGTCATGATCCCCTTGGATTAACTGGTTAATTCCTTGTGTTAAAACGACCTTTCCTAGCTCAAATGGGATCGGTGAAATTTCACATTTACAAATATCAGTCATGATTTTATATTCCTTAATGTTAGTTAAATAGATAGGCTTAAAGTTACTTGTCCGTAGGTACTTTAAGCCTTTTCTTTTCTATCGCTTAATTAGCCATTGATGCGCCTTACTTGCTTGGCTTGCGGCTTTAAAAATAAATTTCTTATCGCCATTCAAACGCTCTAGCCAGCTTGCAATATAACTTTCATGTTGCACCTCGCCCACAATCCCCAAATCAGCACAACAGAACGCTGCGCCCAATTCCGCGATCAATTCCTCAAACGCATAATCTTTTGAACCAAAGCTATTTTTTAAATTACGGTCTAAACGGGTTTTGTGGCCTGTTGCGTGAACTAATTCATGCCATGCCGTCGCATAATAATCATAAGAAGAATTAAAACGATCAACCATCGGCAATGTAATTTCATCGTGTGCAGACGAATAAAACGCACGAATACCACAATGATTGATCTTAATACCTGTTGCATTGATGGCTTCGACTACATGATCTAACGTTACAAATTCGTTTTTCTCTCTTACTTCTGCCACAACAACCGCTGGCTTTTCGATGCCTTCTATTTGGTCAAAATTAAACACAGTAAAGGTTTTTAACATTGGGATAATTTCAGTTTTTCCATCGTCGTTTTCTTTTTCCCAATTTTTATAATAGATAATTGCCGTTCCTTTTTGGCCTTTGATAACATTACCGCCTAGCTCAACCGCTTGGTTATAGGTCAACCAGTAAGGGCTTGTGAACCCCTTCATAACTGTTTCACTCCAAAGCAGTAGAATATTGACTCCTGAATAATTCGCTTTTGTTTTAAAGTTCATCGGTAACATTGAACATTCGTTAGTTCTATCCCACGGACACGCCCACGGTTTAACCCCACTTTCTAATGCGGCAATAATGCGATCCGTCACCATTTGATAAATATCTTTAGCCACTTTTACGACTGCGCGTTTTTTTGTTGTTTTACGCTTTTTAACCATTTCAGATTTGGGAGAGCCTGCTCTTGCTTTAATCGCGGCTGTTTCTTTAGTGATTGTTGAGTTGATAGTGTTTGAATAAGTCATGGCTGTTTTTCCTATGTTTAAGTGATTTTTCATCTTCGTCGTCGCCTGACTGTCCGATCTCCTAACATGGTTCTGCCTTGCAAAAGCGCAACGCGGCGAAGCGAACTATTGCAAGGGAGGTTCTGTTAGGAGACGGTCAACAGGAAGTAGCGAGACGATATGAAAAAGCACACATAGGTAAAACAATGACGCAATGAAACCACTATCAGCGATTACAAGCACTTAGAAAGAGACGTGAAAGCTCTTGATTTTTCGCTCTGGCACTGGCCTTTGATTTGCGTTGGGGAGAATGACGACAGGAACCCACGAGCCGTTAGAAACTTTGTTTCTTTACGGATAGGGGTTATCGGAGGACGAGCACCGCGAGGAAATGACCCTTTTGCGACAGCAAAAAACGCCCAACAGAAGATAAATGTCCACACCCAATTACAACACTATAGTAAATTACTACATATGATTTTATGAAAAACACGGTAGTTCTAAGGGATAAACTGAGCTAAAAATGACGATATTGAAAGATAAGTAAATGAAAAGCTAGGATAAGATAAAGTGTTTAATGTAGAATGTCGGTGGGTGCTTTTGGCTATCAACCGAAAGCATAACGCAAGTTTTGTAGACGGTAGATAAACAAAAACCCCGAAAGTTTAATTTTCATTAACTAACGAGGTTTAAGTGATGTATCTTCGCAGAACTGATTTTAGCCTCTATTTTGATAAGGGGCAAGTAAAATGCCGAAAAAATCCGCCTTAACGGGCTTGATTGTTATTTGTTTAACGATCCTGTGTTTCACATGGATGGTAAGGGGTTCGCTTTGTGAGCTTCAAATCAAAAATGGGAGCGCGGTAATACAGGCAACACTTGCCTACGAAGCAGAGTAGAGCTGGACGGGTAGCTGAGTAAAGCAGCTACCCGATTTCAGACTGTGAGGTATAGGCCACAAGCACCCATGTTTT
>JAAGZR010000356.1 GCA_024206155.1 Aliivibrio sp. | reverse complement strand
TCTGACATGCTGCTTGCCAATATATCAATTAAATGACTTAACTCACCAAATTCATCATTTGCTTTATATTGGGTTCTCACTCGCATATCACCATTAGTCATCTTATTCAGAACATTATTAATAATATTTAATGGTTTCTGAATACTACGAGTAATATTAACGCCGATAAAAATACTAAATAATGCTGCAATAGATGTCATAAATATCACTGATAAGAAGGCCTGTTTCAATGCACCTTCAGCCTCGATGACACTACGCTGAACTACTTGTTCTGCACCTTGAACATATTCTTCTAATAAAGTTTCAGTTTTGATTAGTTGAGTATCTGTTTTCTGTTTTTGTTGAATAAAAGCTTGCTCTAGCTGCTGCTGCTTACTTAACACACTAATAAGACCATCTTGCTCTAAAACCAACTTTTTCATTTTATTTAAATTTAATGCATAACGATTACGTACATCTTCATCAACAGCAATTCCCTCTAATCGTTTAAACGCAATTTCAATATCGTTTGCCATTACTTTACGTAATTGAGGTAAATCTGTATTTCGATTCGCTCGACGTAATAATTTCAAATCACGGCTAATGCCACTGGTAATTAATTCTGCTCGGTTATGTAAAGAGCGTTTTACTGCTGCCTTGCTCAACAACAAATCAGCTGCCCACTGGTAAGTATCTTCTAAACGCAAAAAATCATGATTAATTGATTCACGAATTAACTGTAGAACATTAATTTGTTGCTGTAATTCAATCAGCTGTTCAGCCTCGTCAAAATAACCATTCGAAGAGTATTGGATATCTGATACTAGACTCGCTTTAGATAGATGCTCAGTACTTTTCTCCGCCGCACGGAGTAAGTCAAAATAGGCACGCTTGTACTGATTAAACTCGCTTGCTATTTCTTGTTCATCATTTTCGTCAGCAGCATCCCGCACTAGCAGGTTAACTTGGCCTAACGTAGTCGTTAATTCACTCGAAGTTACGAGCATAGGTGTCGACTCTTGCGAAATCAACTCAACTTTATCGCCGAGGATTTGTGCGCTGTATAAGCTTACACCGCTGAGAAATACCGTGAATAAAAACATCAAGGCAAATCCGGAAACGGTTCTTTGTACAATGGAAAGTTTCATTTTTCTAACTTCACTTTAATTCACGTATATAAAATGCACCTTATATATAATTTTTTCATGTATCGCACTATATTTTTTTAAAAAATTGACAAAAACAAACATGGATCAAATTATTCACTCAGTCTCAATATTGGGGATTGACTTTGTTAATAAATAGTGAAATTAATTATAATTTACCCAACTACATCTAAAATCACTGTTAAATTAAACAACTCTTAATGTAAAAAAGAGTTCGCATCACTTTTAGTAATTTAGAAAGGTAAGATCGTATTCGATTAATTGACAAGCAATCCACTAAATAAATGTTCAGTAATAAGATGAAATGCTAACTATCATGATTTAAAGAAGCGGCATCGTGTATGTGACAAAAAAATAAGTGGTTAGGTAGCGGGACACTATCGACAGGCTGTATTCACTTAGAGGTATTGTATGAGGAGAGTTCGACGTAATATTGGTGGTAAAGAAAAAGAAATACCTTTCAATAGGGCTCATAATTAGTAATGTTAACTATATCGTATTGATTCGATGACATTTAATTATTATTAATTGCTTTAATAAGGTCATTCAAAGTTATAAATGTTACTG
>JAAGZR010000355.1 GCA_024206155.1 Aliivibrio sp. | reverse complement strand
GACAGATTTAGAGCCTGTATTAGAGCAATCTATTGAATTGATGCATGGTGATAAATATAAAAACGCAGATTTAGTGGTTTTGTCTGACTTTATTGCACCAACCCAATCAGAGAATATTGCAACAATGGTAGAGGACTTAAAGCAGCACCAGAATCGATTTCATGCGGTTTGTTTATCAAAATACGGTAATCCAGCATTAATGGCGATGTTTGACTATACATGGTCTTATCATCCATCAATGCTAGGTCGTTTAACTCAAATTCGTTAAGGTTGGGCGTTATTCGCCATCTTTAACAAAACGAACTTTGCTAAAACCTAATTTCGTAAAGTAGCTATGGCGAAAATCTTTTACCGCACCTGGGTTGTTTGATGCCATCTCAACTTGCTTTAACATGGTATCAAATTGAGAGATATCGATACCTTCAGCTGCGGCTGCTGCTTCAAATGGGCCATGAAACTCACGAAATGAAAAAGGGATCTCTTTAGTTTCAGATTTGTATGTGTAACGAACGGTACGAGCCATTATTATTCCTCGAAAATGGATGACATATTGCCATCCATAATCATCAATTATTTTTTGAAGATTTCAGCAAGTTCACGTTTCATGATTGGATCGCGACGTGCTTTTTTGATTTGTTTAACAAGATCTTTCACGCAGTTGTGAAGCACTTGGTCAAGCAGCTGAGAACGGTACTCTGCCTTTGCGTCATCGTCCATGCTCTCAGGAAGATCGATAGTCTCGAACTCAGCCATGAAATCATAACCCGCATAGCTTTGGCTTAGAGATACTAGAGCATGGAATTGTTCAAAGTTATCTAATACTTTTTGTGCACTAGCAGGCATTTCATCCCAAGATTCACGGACTGCAATTTCAGCAACCTCATGAACAGAAACAAGCATGTGCCACATTTCTTCAGGAACGTTTTCAAACTCAATCACTTTTTTAAGTTCAGGAGAGATAGTTTCTAAGTCGATAGCTTCTTTTTTTGTGTTTTCTACTTCAGACATGGGAGTTTCTCGTCATATAAAAGAGAAATGGTAACCAGACCACAAGAAATGTCAATTCTATTCATATCAGGTAATCAAATTAGCCTTCAATTCGTTCTATTTACAAGCAAAAATGAGGAATGAACATCACAAAATTGCAGATAGTAGATAAAGAATAGCATGAGAAAGCCGATATAGTTGATAGAAATTATAATAACTCGGATTAATCATGCTAAGAATTATATCGTTATGCACTTCATTGTTATTGGTAGGTTGTGTTCAACATGGAAGCAATTTACTAGATACCGCACCAAAAACAAAAAGTGATACACCATCCCCTACGTTTGAAGACCCTTATACCGAAACAACAGGGCAGGAAGATACGACGGATGCTACTCGTGCGTTAACTGGCCCAAATGGTGAGTTAAAAGACGATGACATGAGAAAAGTGGCTGAGCAATTAACAGATCTAGGCGTTGTTTATCATGAGGTGAGTGGTGAGCAGCTAGTTATTTCAATTCAAGAAAAAGTACATTTTTCTAGTGCAAAAGCTGAATTGACGCCACTAGCAACTAACTTATTAGATAAGCTAATTTCAGTCATGTCAACAAAGCCTGAATTAGCACTGGTTTTGGATGGGCATACTGATGTAACAGGTAATCCAATCAAAAATCAAAATCTGTCAGAAATGCGTTCAAACGAAGTTCGTCGTTATTTATTAATGAATAAATTAAATGCATCTCAGCTTTATTCTCGTGGTTTTGGTGAGTATCTTCCATTATGTGATAACGGAACCATGCTTGGACGTAAGTGTAATCGACGTGTCGAAATTACAATTCTGAAGATTCATTGGTAAGAAAAAATAAGAATAAAATTCAAACTGGATAGTGATTCACTATCCAGTTTGCTATTTATGTCACTGAATTGAAACAGCTGGCTTTTGGTAAGCTTTAGTGCCCCACAGTGGTACAGACGATAAGCTGTGTTTAAAGCTACCTTCGGTCTCTTTTGTCGTGTAAGACAAGTAGAGTAAAGTTTGATTTTCAGCATCGTAGATACGCCTAACTTTCATCGACTTGAAGAAAATACTTTTAGATTGCTTAAATACCACCTCACCTGATTTACTTCTATCGATTTGAGCGATCATCTCGGGGGTAATCTCACCTGTCTGACGACATGAAATCGAACTATCACTTGGATCAGATAGGCTCAAGTTTGCTTCAACTGAGGCAATGTGACAGGTTACACCTGGGATTTTCTCATCATCAAGGTTTGAGATTTTGATGTCTTTTAGTGTAAATAGACCGAGTGAAACGTCTCCTACCTCATTATCAGAACAACCAGCCAGCAATCCTGCGATACTTAAAACGATCAGTAATTTTTTCATAAAGTTATTCTCTAAAGGGGCGATACAGTAACTATAACATTAAATATGATTTTTTAGTGCAGCGCCTCTCTTAAATAGTTTTTCATTTGAATTATAGAGAAGAACGTTATTGAGTGTTTCGTTCGCTAAAATGTATTAGTATTTGTTTTACAGAATTTAAGTATGGATTGTATTGTGAAAAAAAAAATGATGGCTGCTTTAATGATGGCTGCTTTAATGGGTGGATGCAGCTCTGCTGCACAACAGCAAGTATGTGTTCCTGACTTTTGTAATATTTGGGGACAGTAGTTTTATCTTTGCTGTGTTATTGTTGGATTCAACATATCTATTTATTGAATATAAGCCTATAATCAACAGGTTCAAGACATTGTTAGGATTTTTAAAATGAAAGTATGTGGCGTAGAGCTTAAAGGTAATGAAGCAATCATCTGTTTAGTAAATAAATCTGATGGCATGATTGATCTTCCAGACTGTCGTGTTTCTAAATTTGATATTACTGAGCCATCAAAAACGGAATCGATCCGTGATTTTCAATTTAAATTTAAAAAATTAATGCAAGATTACCAAATTGAAACGGTTGTTATTAAAGAGCGTTTAATGAAGGGTAAGTTTGCGGGTGGTGCTGTAGGCTTTAAGTTAGAAGCCGCTATTCAACTTATTGATAGCATTGAAGTTGAAGTCCTAACAGCCGCAGATCAGAAAGTAAGTCTTAAACGAGCGCCTGAAATGCTGCGTGTAAAAGAGATTGGCCTCAAAGGTTACCAACAAGAAGCATACGAAGCTGCTTACGCTTTCTTAAACTTCTAAAATTTAATGATATAAAGGATGGGTGACCATCCTTTTTTGTAGGTGCTATGACGATTAATTATGAAACATTTTTACAACAAAAACAGGCTTGGTTATCGAACCAAGTTAATGTTGACTTTCCAACTCCTGAAAGTGTGAAAGGCCGAGATGTTTATTTAAAGCAACCTGCGAAAGTAGCAGAAGAATACCAATTTTCATCGGAAACATTACCTGAAACCATCTCGGTTCTATTGGTGACAGAGCATAGGTTAACTATCCGCTGGGCAATAACAGTTGCCAGGCAGTGGGATGCTGAATATGAGGACGTATTGGAGTTTTTAACTCAAATAGACCTATGCGATGATTATCAATTGTCTGTTGCGCTTGATGGTATGAAACCTGTAGCTGCTTGTTTATCTCAAGTTATTGACGGAATAATGTACGTTTCTGATATTGTATTAACCAGTGATGCCATTAATGAAGATGCTTTTTTAAACACTGTGATGGTTCAGCAGTCTATCCAATTTAAGAATAGGTTTGAATATTGCATTAAAATCTAACGTATGTTTATTACGCGATTATTATATCTGTAATTAATTAACCTGAGTTCTGATGAAAATAGGCGGAACCGAAAAGAACGTTTGTCTGAAAGTGAAATAATGACCATCATTATTGTTTTTCATATGCCAGGTCAACGTAATTTCAAGAACGTCTATCTTGGTATTATCCACAGGTATCATAAAAGTTAATTCCCCACATTACTTAATTATACACGATTTCTTGAAGTGATTCCCCAGAGGTAAAGGCACGATAGGCTAGTTTTAAGCTTCTCATCATCACCATTCATCTTGGTTATATTGTCGCAGCTAAACTCACGCCAGAAAGTACCAACTATAGAAAGCCCGCTCGTGAGCTATCTAAAGGTGTAGTGGCTAAAAATTTCTTTGGTTTACTTAAAATTGAAATGTATTACTACATCGTTAAAGATACTCATGACCTAATAGAAAAGAATGAAGAATATACCGAGTATACGAAGCGGATTAAGGTAAAACTAAAGGCCTGACTCCGATAGAATATCGAAACCAGTCCTTACAAGCCGCTTAACTAAAAGTCCAATTTAATGGGGTCACTTCATTATCGGGCTTTTTGTGTTTAGTCTTTATTTAGCCAATAAAACTAATATAAGTTTGTAAGATAATTAAATTTACAATGTCGATGAAAAATGCGCCAACGATTGGAACCACCATAAACGCTTGTGGCGATGGGCCAAAACGAGAAACTAATGATCCCATATTCATTACCGCAGTAGGCGTTGCTCCAAGACCAAAACCACAGTGTCCACCAGCTATTACTGCAGCATCATAGTTAGATCCCATTGCTCGGAACGTAATAAAATATGAGAACAAGGCTAATACAATAGTTTGAACTGATAAAATCATTAATAGTGGAATGGCGAGATCAAAAATATTCCACAATTTCAAACTCATTAATGCCATCGCAAGAAAGAGAGCAAGGGAGACTGTGCCTAAAATATCAACCGTTTCAGTATCAATTTTATGGATCTTAGTGACTTCAGTAATATTAGTAATAAATACACCGATAAATAACGCATAAACAAAATCAGGAATTTTTAGCCAAGATATTTCAAATGTGGCAATAAAATCACCAAGATGGCCAGCACCAACAACACAAAGTAAAAGTAAAAATAGGGTTTCAATTACTTTTTTTGCGGTAACTTTTTCTTCTTCACGCTCATTGTATGTTACAACCTCAGGGAAACGAGTATGAGTGTCTATGCCGGTACCGTATTCTGATTCAAGGTTATGTTTGTGGATCAATTTTTGTGCAATTGGGCTGCCAATAAGTCCACCCATAATTAAACCAAACGTAGCTGAAGCCATTGCAAGTTCCAGTGTATTTAGATTATAGCTTTCAGCAAACGTATTAGACCAAGCTGCACCAGTGCCATGTCCACCTGATAGGGTAATAGAACCTGCAATCAATCCCATGAGAGGGTCAAGTCCCATTAAGCTAGCTAGGCTGACACCAATACCATTTTGGATAATGATGTAAACGGAAGCAACAGCAAGAAATAAGAAGACCTTTGTACCTCCTTTAATTAGCTGTTTATAGTTAGCCGCAAGACCAACAGTACTAAAGAACATAAGCATGAATGTACTTTGTAAAGGCAGCGAGAATTGTAGGTTTATCCCTTGAAAATGAAGGATGGTAATAACAACTGCTACAATTAACCCACCCACAATAGGTTCTGGGATATTGTATTTTTTAAATAGGGCAACTTTTGAATTGATGATATGTCCTAAAAAAAGGACAGCTATGGCAATCAAAAATGATTCAAGTGCGCCAATAGATAGAGTGTTTGACATAGTACTCCTAAGTTGAAATATCATTTATAGTTTCATTCAAGTTAGTGTATTTCGAAATAAAATGAAGAATACATGTATTTTAATGCATTTTTAAGAATGATATTGTCTGATTTCAGGGACTGATAGTAGCACTTTTATCAGCAAGATAGGGTTGCGATAGAGTAAAAGATGAAAATACACTGTTATGATTAAAGGTTAAGTTGGGTGGTTTTTCTTGTTATTCGTCATAAAACAACACAATACTCCCTCCTCGTAACGCACTTCCAACATTAAATGTGAAGCCAATTCCAACGTTATCAACAAGTGAAATCCATTTTCTAGTATCGATTAACCATGCAATATTGAACTCATAGTAAAAATCAGTTCCCAGCGGTTTATTTACATCTCCGCCTAAATCAACTCGTTTCGCTTTGAGATAAAGTACTTGAGCAAACCGATTCCAATGAGCCATGTTATAGCGTATTTCTATACTATTGATAAAACGCCAAACTTCAGGGTTTACCTCAGAACTGTAATCTGAAGAGCCTCCAAACCCTTGACCATAGGAATAATGGTAACTGTTGTTAAAACGCCACTCTCCCCAAGGTTCTTCTTTTTTATACTCAAAGGAAATTTTTGGTTCAATAATAAACGCATTCGTTGAGACATTAAAATAAAGACCGTTAAGATAAGGTGATAACGCTTGGCTATAGGCTGTATTATACTCGTGAGTATTGCGATAATGCATTAAGTGTAGTGCATTGCCAAAGGATATGGTCCAATCCTCTCGGAAAACATAATTTTGAGCATATTCAGCATACAGACCAAAGACCTCATCTAAATCAGAATCAGGCTGCGATTTATCTTGAAACTTAACATCAATGTCTGTGTTGACATAAGATGCTCGAAGCGTAATGTCATGGCTCCATCGGGATTCTGGATCATCCGTCAGTTCAAAAGTGTAGGGTAGTGAGTAAACTGTCATTTTATTGCGTAAATCTACAGAGTCCGCACTACCTATATTTTCATTATCAGTTTCTAAATAGTTATTAGGATTAAAATCAGCAATACCAAAGGTGATCATGTTGCTATCAGATAAAACGAGAGAGGTAGCAAAAGCCTCTTCAAATTGACGAACAGGAGTAATGTTACGAGCAACAGCTTTATCCATTACTGTACTAAGTAATAAAATAACAAGAAAATAGGTTGGTCGGCGTTGCATTGTTTATCCTTTGAAAAGAGTCCCTAATAATGTAGTAGAAGTAATAATGAAAATCTATATTAAATCAGCTTGTTATCTCAGATTTTCCCAAAACAATACGGTTGTTAAGTGTATTGAAAAACAGAATTGCGTTAGATAGCTATTTATTCTTATAATATGAAAACACAAAAATAATAATGTCAGATTGTGTTTTCATATGAAGATTACGAATGACTATTCACTAATGAATCCACCTGTTTGGTGGTTCCACAGTTGAGCATAAATGCCACCTAATGCAACGAGCTCTTTATGGGTACCTTGCTCAACAACGCGGCCTTGGTCCATCACCAATAGTCGATCCATCGCTGCAATAGTTGATAAGCGATGAGCAATAGCAATAACCGTTTTTCCTTCCATCAGCTCATCCAAGCTATCTTGAATTGCGGCTTCTACTTCGGAATCGAGTGCAGATGTCGCTTCGTCTAATATAAGCAATGGCGCATCTTTAAGTAGGACACGAGAGATTGCAATACGTTGGCGTTGGCCTCCTGAAAGTTTGACTCCTCGCTCACCAACTTGCGCATCATAACCTTTGTTGCCATAGGAGTCGGTTAAGGTTTCGATAAATTCATGAGCTTGAGCTTGTTTAGTCGCAGCAAATAATTCGTCATCACTGGCATCAGGTCTACCATATTTGATGTTATCTCTAATAGAGCGGTGTAATAAAGAGGTGTCTTGGCTCACCATGCCGATTTGGCTGCGTAATGAATCTTGTGTTACATCTCTTAGATCATGACCATCAATAGTAATTGACCCTGACTCTATGTCATGAAAACGAAGTAATAGATTGACCAATGTTGATTTTCCGGCACCAGAACGGCCAACTAAACCAATTTTTTCTCCCGGTTTTATTTCAAGATTCAAGTCATTAATTACGCCTTTATTTTCACCATAATGAAAATTTACCTTATTAAATTTAATAGAGCCTTGAGTTACTTTTAGCTTTGAAGCTCCTGACTTATCATTAATAGTGATAGGCTTTGATAATGTATTCATCCCATCAGTTACTGTACCTAGGTTTTCGAATAATGAGCTGATTTCCCACATGATCCAATGTGACATACCATTAATTCGTAATGCTAAACTAATGGCAATAGCGATAGCACCAACAGACAATACATTATCAATCCATAGCATGATAGAAACTGCTGCAATTGAAAAAACAAGCAGGTAGTTGATGATCTCTACTGAAATGTTAATCCCAGTAGCCAAACGCATTTGTTTATGTACGGTACTAAGGAACTCTTTCATTCCTTCTTCTGCGTATTCAGTTTCACGTTTACTGTGACTGAATAATTTTACTGTGTTGATGTTAGTATAGCTATCAACAATACGGCCTGTCATTGTCGAACGGGCATCGGCTTGTTTTTCTGAAATCGCTTTTAATTTTGGAACAAAGTAAAACTGGATAGCAACATAGGCTGCTAGCCAGATCAGCATTGGTGCCATTAACCGCCAGTCTGCTCGACCAACCATAACGATCATTGAAGTGAAATAAACAGAGATATATACCAATACATCCAGCAATTTCATTACCGTTTCACGGACCGACAGAGAGGTTTGCATTACCTTTGTCGCAATACGTCCGGCAAAATCATCAGAATAAAATGACACACTCTGCTTCAGAAGGTATCTATGGGCTTGCCAACGAATAGCCATTGGGTAGTTTCCCAATAACGTTTGGTGAGTAATAAGAGAGTGGATAAGGATCAAAATAGGGACCCCAACCACTACAAGTAGACCTAACCACATTAAAGTATGGCCTTCTTGAGCTAAAAATGTATCTCTATTATGCGTCGATAGCCAATCAACTAATTGACCCATGAAACCAAAAAGTGAGACCTCAATAATCGCAATAATGGCACTTAGAGAAGACATTACAATAAGAGGGAGCTCATAGCCTTTAGTATAATGACGACAAAATGCATACAGTCCTTTTGGGGGTTGCTCGGGGTCTTGTTTTGGAAACGCGGTGGTAAGCCGTTCAAAAAGGTTAAACATACATGAAGCCTTTAATTATTGATTTTGTTTAAGAGTAATATCAATGTGTGTTGTAAGAGAAATTCCCATTTCTACATAAGATTAACATAACTCAAAACGTAATTTTATGTAATTGATTTTATGAAATAATAAATAAGTTCTTTAAAATGATTAGCAGACAGAGGCGGGCTAGAGGTATCATTAACGAATCTTACAAATTATGAGTAATGTTATGAAAAAAATACCAACTAATATTATTACTGGCTTTCTTGGGGTCGGAAAAACCACCACAATATTACAATTGCTAAAAAATAAGCCTAAAAATGAATCTTGGGCTGTTTTAGTCAATGAATTTGGTGAAGTTGGCATTGATGGTGTTTTCATAGCGGAAAGTGGTGCAATGGTGAAAGAGGTCCCAGGAGGGTGTATGTGCTGCACTGCTGGGTTACCGATGTCGGTTGGCATAAATGCGCTTTTAAGACAAAAACCAGACCGTTTGATCATTGAACCAACAGGCTTAGGTCATCCTAAAAAAATACTGGCTATTTTACAGTCAGAAAACTACAAGAATTACATTGAGTTAAAAGCAACCATTGGCCTTGTTGATCCTAGAAACCTATCTGATGAGAAATATACGAGTAATCAAAACTTTAATGACCAATTAAATATCTCAGATATCGTTGTGGCGACTAAAATGGATATGGCATCAGATTATGATGAATGTTTATTTTCTTCGTGGGGAGCGTCATTATCACATTCACCTAAATTGACTATGATTAATCATGGTGAACTGCCATTACACTGGTTAGATGAAAAGCGAACACTTGAATTAACCATTGAAGAGCACCATCACCATCATGCAGAGCAAGAAATAGTAGAGATGGTATTAGAGCCGGG
>JAAGZR010000354.1 GCA_024206155.1 Aliivibrio sp. | reverse complement strand
CTGTAGTTAGTTTGGCCACGGTTACCAACGATACCTGATACTGACGCTAGCGTTACGATACGGCCACCTTTACGCTTTTGAACCATAGGCATAACACAAGGATGAAGTACGTTGTAGAAGCTATCAAGATTGGTATGAATAACCCCATCCCACTCTTCTTCTGTCATTGCTGGAAATGCCGTATCACGAGTAATACCTGCGTTACTCACAACGCCATAATAAGCACCATGTGCTTCAATATCGATTTCTAATCTCTCTTTACATTGTGCGCGATCACTAATATCAAATTGAATTAGGCGCCCTGAGCCACCGTTTTCTTCAATCGTAGCTAGTGTTTGTTCTGCGCCAGCTTTATCACTCATATAATGCACAACAACAAAGAAACCATCTTTGGCTAACTGCTCTGAAATTGCGCGACCAATACCTTTACTGGCTCCGGTCACTAATACTTGTCTTGTCATGATTTCCTCTACTGCTTGCCTTACTTAGGAGCGAGAAGCTCTTCTAATTTTTCTTCTGTTGGTACAAATACATTAAGTTGGCACGAAGCTACTTGCTGACCATTTGATTCAATATAACAACTGAATACCGCCATGCCATTATTCTCAAGTACTTGCTCTGCAAAAATGTCGAGTGTGTCGCCTTGTTGAAACTCACTGCACTCCGCTTGGTATTTACGACTACCGAGCAAAAATCCTATAGGTGGCTTATTGCCCTTTTTCCATGCGTGATAACCTGACCAACCAGCAACACTTTGTGCCATGAACTCAATGCCTACCCATGCTGGAATGGTTTTTGTTTCATGATTAAAGAAAATATTCTTATCACTGATAGTCAGTTGACAATGAATAGACAACTCCTGTACATCAATCAACTCATCAACTAAAGCTAATGGCATATCATGAGGCAAAAGGTCGATTAAATCTGGAATATGGCTCATGAATGATGCCCAAAAATTAAACTAATATTGTTGCCACCAAAAGCAAAAGAGTTACTGATGATCGCTTTCTTTTCTAAGGTGAAATTTTGAACCAAATTAATTTCAGCTAGCTCAGCATCTTTTTCACCGTCATTAATTTGCGTTGGTAACGGTAAATTAAATTTTAATATATGCCAGCAAATTGAAGCCTCAATGATACCGGCTGCACCAAGCGTGTGCCCGGTTAATGGCTTAGTTGAACTGATTGGTGTTTGGGAACCAAAGACTGCATTAGCTGCTTTAGATTCCATTGCATCGTTCAACGGTGTCGCGGTACCGTGAGCATTAATATATCCAATATCAGATGCAGCCAAACCTGCATCTTTTAATGCCTTTTCCATCGCTTCTATCGCACCTTTTCCTTCTGGATGAGGGGCTGAGATATGATGTGCATCAGAGCTATCCCCAGCGCCTAATAAAGCAATGGGATCAGTGGAGTCTTTTTGCTCTGCACTCAATAACATGTAAGCACTTGCTTCACCGATATTAATTCCTTTGCGATTAGGGCTAAATGGCAAACAGTGCTCATTTGATAAGGCTTCAAGGCTATTAAAACCGTTCAGTGTTAATTTACACAAAGTATCTGTACCGCCAACAATAACCGCGTCAACAAAGCCTGATTTTAATAATCGTTTTGCGGATAAAAACACTCTACCGCTTGAAGAACATGCCGTTGAAATCGCGTACGTTGGGCCTGTTAACTCTAAATATTCTGCGATAAATTCTGCAGCATTACCTAGCTCTTGCATGTGATAATGATAGCCATCAGAAAATTCGCCAGTATTTAGCTTAGCAATTAGCGCCACTTCACCATCTGAGATCCCTGAAGTGCTTGTGCCTACCACAACGGCAATACGATCAGCACCGTACTTTTCTCTTGCTTGCTGAATGTTCGCTTCAATCTGCTGTAATGCTGAAAGTGCTAATTGGTTGTTTCTTGTATCAAATGCGGCTAAGCGTGATGGAACCGCTGGCAGTTCACCCTCTGCTTTTCCAACAACGGTGGATTTACCATCGTTCAACCAGCCATCTTCAACTCTCATTGATGGCGCTTTAGTTCCTTGAAGAGTCTGATGTATATCAGCTATCTCTTTGCCTAATGCAGAATGCGAACCACAGGCATGAATATAGACAGGAAAGTCACTCATTTTATTTATCCATTATTTTTTTGAGTTTGTGTTTCTTGTGAATGTGAAAAAGTTTTAATGGTGATCACATAGCCCAAGTTCGGACTATTTAAAATAATATCTCCACTAAATTTGTTGCTGATAGAGTCATAAGTCGCATCAAGTACAACGTTACCTACATCATCACGTAATACTCGATGATTGCCATTTTCAGTTAATGTCCAATCAATACTATTAAGTGGTGACTGCCACGCTTCTAATGGCCACAAGGTAATCATAACATTAAACAATACTTGCTCTGGAGGTGGCAGTGTATCCGCAAGCCCTGCCATCACGTAGGTATCTAAGGTTAAACCATCATAATCTAAGCTAAGTAGACGAGAGCCCCATGACGCAAAACCGGCAAGAGCTAAATCATTCCCCGTTAGCTGCAATTGGACTGGAAGCTGTTGTTTGGTTCCTTGAAACTCAACCGAAATCAACTGGCTCAGGGATAAGTCGCTGCCATACTCATCAGGTTGAGGTAAGGTAACAAAAGTGCCTTGAGCGACCTCAACTTGATTAGGCTGTTTGACCGGTTTTGATGCACATCCCACAAGGATAAACGAAAAAATAAAGACACTAAAATAGCGGAGTACAAACGGTGAATTCTTCATTATTTATCTCCTTTATTATGTGTATAAGACTGTGTAAGTTGACTTAATGGCGCTATCAGCCACGCGACAATGATACCCGTTAATACCGTAATACCAAAACTGTGAATGGCTTGGGTTTCACTTAATGCCAATAACCCAAAAGAAAGAATCGTAGTTAATGCCGATAATGAAATCGCCAATAAGGTACTTTCTCTATGGGAATTATCTGCTTGTTTGTTCTGCTCGGCAAAAAACAGGGTGTAATCAATCCCTATTCCTAAAATCAACATTAAGGCCAATAGATTGAATAAATTTAATGGCACGCCCGTTAACACCGTCACAGCAAGACCTGCACAACCTGCAATAAAGGGAGGCAAAACAATTAAGAAAGCTTGTTTAACTTTATAACGAGGTAACAGCAATAAAAATATCGCGGCATACGCCATTAATAACAGCTCGGTAATTCGTTGGCGGTATTGAGCAAATAAGGCAGAAATCTCTTCGGCTTTATTGAGATAAGTCGCGTCGTTATTTTTGGCAAACTCACTCAATGTGCCACTGTCTACTTCTTGATTAAAGGTGATCACCGAAGCAAATACATCATCAATATGACCAAGCCACAAAAAGCCTACGGTTTCTGATAGTGGTGATGTTAAAAACCCTTCAATCGTTAGCGCTTGATACGGCTGTAATGCTG
>JAAGZR010000353.1 GCA_024206155.1 Aliivibrio sp. | reverse complement strand
GTTCGAACGTTAAAGATTTAGTTCATTGCGCAAAATTAGCAGCAGAGCGTGGCTATGATGAAGTTAACCTAAATGTAGGTTGTCCATCTGACCGAGTTCAAAATGGTCGCTTTGGTGCTTGCTTAATGGGTGAGCCAGATTTAGTTGCCGAATGTGTCGCTGAGATGAAAGCGGTTGTTGATATCCCTGTAACGGTGAAAACCCGTATTGGTATTGACGACCAAGACAGCTATGAGTTTTTAACTAAATTCGTTTCAACGGTTCATGAGAAGGGTGGTTGTGATCAATTTACTATTCATGCTCGTAAAGCGTGGTTAAGTGGATTAAGCCCGAAAGAAAACCGTGAAATTCCACCACTTGATTACCCACGAGCATATCAAATCAAGAAAGATTTTCCTCAGTTAGTGATTGCAGTCAATGGCGGCATTAAAACATTAGCGGAAGCAAAAGAGCATTTAACGCATCTAGATGGTGTGATGATCGGTCGTGAGGCGTATCAAAGTCCATACTTATTAGCAGAAGTAGATCAGCAACTTTTTGGTAGTGATAAACCAATTAAAAAGCGTCGTGAAATTGTAGAGGCAATGTACCCATATATTGAGCGCCAATTAGAAAATGGCGCCCACCTTGGTCATATTACTCGTCATATGCTTGGCTTATTCCAAAGTATGCCAGGTGCTCGTCAATGGCGTCGCTATATTAGTGAAAATGCTCATAAACCAGGCTCAGGTATTGAAGTGGTTGAAGCAGCATTAGCTAAAATTCCAGCAGAGTTAGATGTTTAAGTTTTTTTACCGTTAGTGAAACGGCATTGAAATATAAACAAAAAGAAAGTACATAAATAAATCAGACCGTTTATTCTTACCGCATATGAAACAAATAGCGTCGCAAATGGAGACTACGCATGAACAAACTATCCCTTACCGCTGTTGTTGCTTCAACTGCCTTGGTATTGGCTGTACCAGCACATTCAACAGAAAAGGAATTTACCACTAAAGTTGAAATTGATGCGTGGTTCCCTGATGCAAAAGTAGGATCTAAAGATGATGCTATTCGTAAAAATGATGTTGATGCATCGCAAGCGTTCTCAATCGCTTTTGAGCACCCATTTGCTTATGTGCCAAATATAAAAGTACGTTATACCCCAGTAAGGTCTGATCGTTTTGAATATGATCAAATTGACTACACTGGTTACTATAAATTATTAGACACTAACGGTCTTCAGTTTGATGTAGGTTTAACACTGACACAGTTTGCTAATGGTGAATTCAATAAAGGTGGGTCTGTTTCTAAAGAATCAACTCAGCCGGCAGATCAAAGCTTTAGCGAGACAGCAATGAACATGTATGCCGATGCGTCACTGCATATTCCGGATACGCATTTTCACATTTTTGGCCAGTATGATTTTGGTAGTGGCAGTGGCACTCGTACAATGGATGGTCAAGCAGGGGTTAAATACATTCTTCCTGTTGATGCAGTCGATCTAGAAATCAAAGTAGGTTATCGCGTAATGGACCATGAATTTGGTTACTTTGAAGGCTTTGATAGCAACCAAGCAAACGTAATGGTTGATGGTTGGTTCGGTGGTTTATCATTTGATTTTTAACCCATAACTGCTCTTTAAGATAGCGATTCAGGTGATTGGGTCGCTATTTTTTTATTTTAAATTTGCTCAATCTTTGTTTATTGACCATGCTTATAGAGTGGATATTATTATGATATTCATATTTGGTAAGGATGTAGTTATGACGACATTAAGTGAATTAAAATTGATGTACCAAGAAGACCAATTAGTTGAAGCAGTGATAGAGCCTGTTGTGGTGGAGGAATCTTGGATTGTAGAGTTTCGCCATGTGCGCGGAGGCCTTGTTCTGCTTACTGATATGAAAGGTGGTGAGATGACATACAGGGATTTAGAATCAGCCTCCAAGAGTGCATTAGCGGTTGGATTTAACCAAGTTAGGATTAATGATTAACCTTATTTTCACCTTAAATTGATTAACGCAAATATTTCTTTCTTCCAAAAAGTTATAAAACATACCTATCTATTCTTTCTTGTTATAGAAAAGAATCGCTAATCTAATATGACGCAATGAATAGGGATGTCGTCATGTTATTAAAGGAACTCTCCGCACTCGCTAGCCCACTTAATGATCAACAAATAGGTCAATTACAGCTAGCCGCTTCAGAATTATCTCCGCAACAACTTGCTTGGGTAAGTGGTTATTTTTGGGGTGTGAGCCAAACCTCAGGTGCAGCGCAACCAATCAATCAAGCCGCTGCCGCAGTATCAAGTGAACCTGCTGGTAAATTATCAATTATTTATGCCTCGCAAACAGGCAATGCTAAAGGGGTTGCCGAAGCTTTAAAAGAAGAAGCATCGGCAGCAGGTATTGCCGTTGATCTTTTTGATGCCAGTGACTACAAAGGTAAAAACCTCGCGAAAGAAACTCACGTTATTATTGTGGCATCAACCAATGGTGAAGGTGAAGCGCCGGATAATGCGATTGAGTTGCATGAATTTCTTCAATCTAAAAAAGCGCCTAAATTAGATAATTTAAAATACGCGGTTATTGGTTTAGGTGATTCAAGCTATGAGTTTTTCTGTCAAACAGGTAAAGACTTCGATGCTTATTTATCCAAGAAAGGAGCTACGCCATTCTTAGATCGTATTGATTTAGATGTGGATTATGAAGCACCAGCAGCAGAGTGGCGTAAACAAGCGTTAGAGAAAGTAAAAGAAACATTGGCAACAAGTGATGATTCTAACAATGGACAGGTTGTGCAATTGCCAGTAGGACAAGCTGCTCATGCTGTTTCGCAATACACTAAACAGAACCCATACACCGCTACGTTATTAGCTAGCCAGAAAATCACGGGCCGCGATTCGGGTAAAGATGTTCGTCATATTGAAATTGATTTGGAAGGTTCAGGTTTAACTTATCAGCCGGGTGACGCACTTGGGGTTTGGTTTGAAAATAGCGCTGAACTTGCCGCTGCAATCTTAAAACAAGTAAGCCTTACTGGTGAAGAGCAAGTGGATGTTGATGGTGAGCAGGTTTCACTTCAAAAAGCACTCGTTGAAAAATATGAAATAACATCGGCAAACCCACAGCAAGTGGTAGCATTTACTGAACTCTCGGGCAGTAAAAAGCTAGAGAAACTGACAGTAGACAAAGACAAATTACGCCAGTATGCAGGTAATACTCAAGTCATTGACCTACTATCAGAAAAGAAAACAAAATTAACGGCAGAGCAATTAGTTGGTTTACTTCGTCGCTTAACCCCTCGTTTATATTCGATTGCTTCAAGTCAAACAGAAGTCGATGAAGAAGTGCATTTAACGGTTGGTGTAGTTGAATATCAACAAGGCGATGAGACTCGATTTGGTGGCGCATCTAGCTTTTTATCTCACCGTCTAGAAGAAGGCGATGAAGTGAAAGTGTTTATTGAGCACAACAATAATTTCAAACTTCCTCAAGATGATAATGTTCCTGTGATCATGATAGGCCCAGGTACAGGTATCGCCCCATTCCGCTCATTTGTGCAAGAGCGTGACAACCGTGATGCAGAAGGAAAAAACTGGCTATTCTTTGGTGATAGAACCTTTACGCAAGATTTCTTATACCAAGTGGAATGGCAAAAATACCTTAAGTCAGGCGTTGTAAATCAATTAGATGTCGCATTCAGTCGTGATCAGCAAGAAAAAGTGTATGTACAGCATCGTATCCTAGAGCACTCAGCACAAGTGTGGCAGTGGCTTCAAGATGGCGCTTATATCTACGTGTGTGGTGATGCAACTCGCATGGCAAAAGATGTACATGATGCGTTAATTACCATTGTTGAGCAGCAAGGAAAGAAGAACAGAGAAGAAGCAGAACAATTTGTAAATGATCTGCGTAAGGCGAAACGTTACCAAAGGGATGTGTACTAATGAGCGAACAAATAGCAGTAAAAACAATCTTATCAGGCACTGAACTTGGCCCATTAGCGGATAATGAGCGCCTAAAGCGCGAAAGTAAAAATCTTAGAGGAACGATCGTAGAAGATCTTCAAGATCGCATTACGGGTGGTTTTACTAAAGATAATTTCCAGTTGATCCGTTTCCACGGTATGTATCAACAAGATGATAGAGACATTCGCGCTGAGCGTGCAAAACAAAAATTAGAGCCTCTGCATAACGTAATGCTACGAGCGCGTATGCCTGGTGGGATCATTACACCAAAGCAGTGGTTGGCGATTGATAAATTTGCAGAAGAAAATACCTCTTATGGCAGTTTGCGTCTAACCACCCGTCAAACGTTTCAATTTCATGGTGTTCTAAAACCAAACATTAAATTAATGCACCAAACCCTTAATAGCATCGGTATTGATTCGATTGCCACAGCAGGTGATGTAAACCGAAACGTGTTGTGTACGACTAACCCGGTAGAATCTGAATTACATCAAGAAGCG
>JAAGZR010000352.1 GCA_024206155.1 Aliivibrio sp. | reverse complement strand
GAAGAAAATGAAATTCGTTGATGAAGCGACAATTAAAGTAGATGCCGGTGATGGCGGTAATGGGGTAGTTAGCTTTTGGCGTGAAAAATTCGTAGCTAAAGGCGGCCCTGACGGCGGTGATGGCGGCGACGGTGGCGATGTTTACCTAGAAGCGGATGAAAACCTAAATACACTTATCGATTATCGTTTTAATCGTTTTTATGACGCTGAGCGTGGTAAGAATGGTAGCGGTGGTAACTGTACTGGTAAGCGTGGTGAAGACATTACGTTGAAAGTGCCTGTAGGTACACGTGCTATTGATATCGATACTGGTGAGAAAGTTGCAGAACTGATGACTCACGGTATGAAGGTGATGGTTGCTAAAGGCGGCTGGCATGGTTTAGGCAATACACGTTTTAAATCATCAGTAAACCGTGCTCCTCGTCAAAAGACATTAGGAACAAAAGGTGAAGTACGTGAACTTCGTCTAGAGCTTCTTCTTCTTGCTGATGTAGGTATGCTTGGCTTACCAAATGCGGGTAAATCTACGTTTATTCGTGCGGTATCAGCAGCAAAACCAAAAGTAGCCGATTACCCATTTACAACATTAATCCCTAGTTTAGGTGTTGTACGTGCGCGCGGTAACAAAAGCTTTGTTGTTGCCGATATCCCTGGCCTAATTGAAGGTGCTGCTGATGGCGCAGGCCTAGGTGTACGTTTCTTAAAACACCTTGAGCGTTGTCGTGTACTGCTTCATGTAATTGATATTCTTCCAATTGATGGCAGTGATCCTGTACAAAATGCATTAACTATCATTGATGAGTTAGAGCAATACAGTGAGAAAGTAGCTGGCAAACCACGTTGGTTATTATTCAATAAAACCGATCTTCTATTAGAAGAAGAAGCGGATGAAAAGATCAACGAGATCTTAGAAGCACTTGCTTGGGATGATCGCCACTTCAAAATTGCAGCAGTAAGCCGTACAGGTACTCAAGAAGTATGTGACGAGCTGTCTGACTTTATGGATACTCTACCAAAAGAGATTCAGACTGATGAAGAGAAAGCAGCTGATAAAGTTGACTTCATGTGGGATGATTACCATAAAGACGCAATGTCTGGTCAGCAAGTTATTACTGAAGATGATGACGATGACTGGGATGATGAAGAAGATGACGGGCACGTAATTTACGTTCGTGACTAATTCAATCTGCTTTTATTACAGATAATAATAAAAAACCGCACTTGTTGCGGTTTTTTGTATTTAAATCAGTAAACATTATACCGAAATGATTAGACTGGATTTTAATTTAATAAATCATTGCGAATAAACATGGACGAGAAGCAAAGAGAGATATCTCGCTTAGTAGCCAAAGCTGGGCAAATGTTATTACAGCATGGAGCTGAAAGTAGTTTGGTTTCTGATGTCAGTCGTCGCTTAGGTATTGCCGTCGGGGCAGATGATGTTGAAATATCATTGTCAGCAAGTTCACTAGTGATTACGACCATCATTAATGAGCATTGCATGACAACGGCTCGAAGAGCCCCCGATCGCGGCATTAATATGAGGGCAATTACTGAGATCCAACGGATCTGCATTATGTCGGAAAAAGGGTTATTGGATCGGCATGAAGCAACCGCTAAGCTAGATAATATTAGCCCTGAAAGATATAACCGTTGGCTTGTGGTTGTGATGATAGGTTTATCATGTGCCAGTTTTAGTCGTTTAGCAGGAGGTGATTGGCCTGTGTTTATGATGACATTTTTAGCTTCTTCATTAGGCATGATTGTTCGCCAAGAAATAGGGCATCGACAATTTAATCCTCTGCTTAACTTTGGTATCACTGCCTTTGTGACCACTCTTATCTCCTCTCAAGCAGTTATTTATCACATTGGTAATATTCCTTTTCTTGCAATGGCCTCCTCTGTTTTGATGCTTGTTCCCGGTTTCCCTTTAATAAATGCTGTTGCAGATATGGTGAAAGGGTACGTGAATATGGGAATTGCTCGATGGACATTTGCGACCTTACTTACCTTAGCAACCAGTATAGGGATTGTGGGTGCAATGAATTTGGTTGGTGTCTGGGGATGGATTAACTAATGAATGTTTTAATTAATTCGAATTTTGATTTATTCCTCGCTTTATTAAATGACATGTTTTTTGCCATGATCCCTGCTGTTGGTTTTGCTTTGGTATTTAATGTACCGGCTAAGGCTTTGAAATATTGTGCCATTGGTGGAGCAATTGGCCATGGAACACGATTTTTATTAATGCATTATGGTGCGCCTTTAGAGTGGGCAACACTATGTGCCGCAACTACGGTAGGTATGATAGGCGTACATTGGTCACATCGATTTCTCGCACACCCTAAAGTATTTACGGTTGCCGCTTTGATCCCAATGGTTCCCGGAGTCTTTGCATTTAAGGCAATGATCGCCGTGGTAGAAATTAACCATCTTGGTTACTCTCCAGAGTTATGGACCATGATGATTGATAATTTAATTAAGACCCTATTTACCATTGCGGCACTTGCGATTGGTCTTGCTATGCCTGGGCTACTGTTTTACCGTAGAAAGTCGATTGTTTAAGTATAGTGATTAAGGAATAACTGTGAAAATTAGCATGATAGCCGCAATGGCAAAGAACCGTATTATTGGTATTGATAATCAAATGCCATGGCACTTACCTGCTGATTTTGCATGGTTTAAGCAATGTACTATGGGTAAACCAATTGTAATGGGGCGTAAAACCTATGAATCAATTGGTCGTCCTTTGCCAGGTCGTTTGAATATTGTATTAAGCCGTGATGCTAATTTGCAAATCGATGGTGTGACTTGCGTAACTTCAATTGAAGAAGCAAAGCAAGTTGCAGGTGATAT
>JAAGZR010000351.1 GCA_024206155.1 Aliivibrio sp. | reverse complement strand
TTACAAATGATATCTAATGTTAACTTTGTAAACTGGAGTGACAACAACCCTTTAAAAGCTGCAAAAGCAGTTGCTAATCAACCACAATACTGGAAAGATGTAATGTTTTTATTAAACTCTCCTTACTTAAAATCTAGAAGAGATGGTTTAAAAATAAACATTAGTGAATCTGAAATAGCTGATTTAGCTGCTAGTAAAGAAAATAAAATACAAGGCTTTATAGCTCTTGCTTTAAACAAAGGTTTTGTATTTACACGATACGCAGATAGTTTTGCTATAGCAACAGGTGGTGCAACGTTTTATAGAAATAGATATGATTCTCTTATTAAGCAAGGTATGGATCCTGAAACAGCTGAGAAACAAGCCTTTGAAGATTTTAGAGATATATCAGAAACTAGTCAGCAGTCTAGTAATGCCGCAAAGATTAGCGATCAACAAAGATCAGCTGCTGGTAGATTAATATTATCTTTTGGTAACACACAAATGCAGTATGCTAGAATACAAAAAAGAGCAATACAAGACTTGGTTAATAGAAGAGGTAATGATAAAGAAAACTTATCTAAATTAGTATATTACTCTACAGTGCAAAACCTTATGTTTAACGCTTTACAACAAGGAGTACAATTCCTGTTGTTTGACGGTGATGAGTCAGATGAAAAAGATCAAGCTAAAAGATCACAGAGAATATCAAGAACTTTAAATGGCATGTTTGATTCTCAAGTAAGAGGTTTAGGTATACAAGGAGCTTTAACTGTTACGTTAAAAAATACTTTAATGACAATAGCTGAAGAAATGGGTAAAAACTCTTCCGATTATTCTAAAGCTGTAGATGATTTATTTTCTATATCACCTCCAATACAAGCTAAATTAAGAAAACTAAATAGTTCTGCTAATACTTTTTCTTGGAATAAAAAAGACATAGAAAGACAAGGTATTCATTTAAACAATCCAGCTTACTTAGCAGTAGCTCAAACTATATCTGCTTTAACAAACATACCTACAGACGAGGCTGTTGTAAAAATAAACGCTTTAAGAAATATACTAAGCGATCAAACCAAAGCTTGGCAAAAAATAGCTTTAGGATTAGGTTGGAGCACATGGGACGTTGGATTACCTTATTATGGAGTTGGTGAAGGAAAAGAGCTTTCAGCAGAAGAAAAAGCTATAGAAGAAATAAACGTTATGAAAAAAGAAACTTCTGCGGCTGAACAAAAAACAATGCTATTAGATTTAGGATTAACTAAAAAAGAAATAAAGGCATTAAAATACGAAGAAAACAGAGTTAAAAAAATAATTGAACTACAAAAGAAAAACAAAAAATGAGCGCGTTACAAAAAACAAAATGTAAATCACCTTACAAAATGAAATACTCTGCACCTACACAATTCAAAGGTGCTAATTCTAAGAATTCAAAATGTTGGGACGGATATAAAAAAGTTGGCACTAAGCCATCACCAAGCGGAACAGGTGAAACAGTTAATGATTGTAAAAAAATATAAACTATGGGAAAATTATTAGTAAGATTAGGATTATGGATGCAGGCTTATTGGTGTAAGCTAATGTGTAAATGGAACTGGTTAGTTTCAAAATTAATTGTTAACGTAAAAGACTGTCCTGTAGCGGAATGTGTTTGTAAAAAATTAATATAATGACCGAGCAAATAAAACTATACATAATAAACGCTTCGACATTAGGCGTTACAACCTTTACTACTTTAGAAATGGGTATGAAAATATTGCTTTTGGCAGTAACAATAGGGTATACCGTTACTAAATGGATAAATTTAAACAAAAAAGATGAGATCGATAAATAAAATTATCGTTCATTGTTCTGCAACTCAAGAAGGTAGAGATTTAGATGCCGCTGAAATAAATCGGTGGCATTTAAAAAGAGGCTGGAATGGTATAGGTTACCATTATGTTGTTTTGCTAGACGGTACTATAGAATATGGCCGTAGCATATACAAGCAAGGAGCTCACGTAAAAGGTGAAAATGAAGGTTCTATAGGAATTTGTTATATTGGAGGCGTTGAATCAGAACGTGGCTCTAATGGCAAATGGATTGCTAAAGATACTAGAACATCTGAGCAAAAAGAAAGCTTGTTATTACTGCTTAAAACATTAAAGAAAATGCACCCAAGCGCTACGATACATGGTCACAACGAGTTTGCTGCAAAAAGTTGTCCGTGCTTTGACGCTTATAATGAATATTGTAATATATGAAATCACCACTAAACATAAAAGAAGAGGCTTACGAAAAGTCTAATCGCAAGATGCGATCTAAGTATAAAAAAGAAACTGGTAAATCACTAGGATCAAGACAGACGTCTGGAACCGGTAAACGAAGAGTATCATTTGCGTGTAGATTCGCAGGTATGGCCGGCGCTATGAAAGACGCTAAAGGAGAACCAACTAAAAAAGCTATGGCTTTAAAAAAATGGGGATTTGGAAGTGTTGCTGCTGCTAAAACATTTTGTAATAAACATAAAGAAAAAAAATCATGAGCTTTAAACTACCACATCAATCATCTCCTTTTGCAAAAAAAGAAAATGCTAAACAACAATACGAAAACTTTAGTAGATTTGAAAAACCAGAGGTTAAAAAATTTATAGACAGCTTAAAAACAAATGATCCTTTTAACAAGCATATTGACTATATTTATGACTCTGAATCAAGAAGAGCAGAAAACAATTATTATAGTCCTGGAGAGGTTATTAAATCAAAAAAGCCAAAAACAGATAATCCAATACTACAAAGAGAGCAAAAATTAAGAGAAAAAATAGAAAAAACTAGAAAAAAAGCTTTTATTAGATCTAATTCACCTTCTGAAGATTATGAAGAAAGTAGAAGTGAAAAAAGAGCTCAGAAAAAACTTGCTAGACAAGAAAAAAGACTAGTCAAGGTAAAAAGAAATAGTGCTTTAAAACAAAATGAGTTAGATGATTCTACTTATGAAAGATTAGCTGAAATTAAAGCTACTAAAGAAAGAATGAATAGTGAAAACAATATTTCAAAAGAAGAAAAACATAAGCAAGATTTATTAAGAGATATTCCTGAGGCAATGATGCAGCAAAGACTTGGAAGCTCAGGCAGCTTAGGCTTAATATTAGGAGGAGGAGCTAAAGGTCTTTACAATATCGGTAAATATGTAGCAAAAAATGTTTTGAAAAAAGGAGCCATAAAAGGCGTTGATAAACTATAAGGAACAAAAATAAAATGGGCGTACCATACCCAAAAGTTCCTGTAACCAAGAAAGGGCCCTCATATCGAGAGCCCTTTTTTGATTTATATGTATAGATTATTGAATTTTTTATACGAATTGGTTTTCATATGTATAAAAAAGTTATAACTTTTAGCCTTTAGCCATCACACGCAATGCAATCTTCACTCATAGCTTGCTGTGCAATATCTCCACGCAAGACAGATTCTGTCCGCGTATAATATAAAGTTTTAACACCTTTCTTCCATGCTTCAAAATGTACTTTGTTAATCCATTTAGGTGTAGCTACACTAGGAAAAGCTAAGTTTAAACTAACCGACTGATCTACATACTGCTGTCTCAGTCCAGCTTGATTAACTAATTCTAGTTGATTAATCTCCTTAAAAGTTTTAAATACCTCCTTTGCGGGTGTTTCGTGTGCCAACACAACATCATCAAGCTCAGCAATATTTTGCACACTACCACCATCAGCCATGATCTTATCCCACGTTTCATTGTTATTTATTTTAAGTTTTCTTAATAGTTTTAACAAGGTAGGGTTTTTACGTATAAAAGTCCCTTTGGCGGTTTGCTCAGTAAATACATTTGCAGCCCAAGGTTCTATGCCTGGCGAGACGTTTCCACTAAGCTTTGAATTACTAACAGTGGGAGCAACAGCACGCAGGTGAGTATTACGCATACCAGTACCAGAACACCACAGAGGCTCGCCGTAAGTTTCAGCAAGTGCCATGGAAGCTCTTTCGCTTTCAATTTTGATTTGACTAAAAATTTTCCTAGTTTCAAACTGAGCAAGTAAGCCTTCGAACGATATACCTTTTTCTTGTAGGTATGTGTGCCAGCCCAGAACTCCCAAGCCAAGCGCTCTTCCTTTCGTAGCTGATCGTACTGCATTCTCGAAGCCTCGTAAGCCTTTAGCTCGTTGTATAAACTCTTCCATGACTCCATCAAGGAACCATATGCTGTCATAAATAAGGTTAGTACCTTTCCACTCTTCATATTTTGCTAGATTTAATGATGATAAACAACATACAAAGCTGTGATTTTCATCTGTGTGCAATGTAATCTCTGAGCATATGTTTGTCATGTGTACCTTGAGACCGTTGTCTTTGTACGCTTTAGGGTTATTTTTATTTGTGTTCCCTTTAAATAAGATATAAGGTTCTCCAGTAGCTTTACGTTTTTGAAGAAGTTTTCCCCAACGTTTTCTTGCTTGTTTATCTCCAGCTTCAAGTCTTCGCATGAATTTATCGCCGACAATAGCACACTGGTGCAAGTTGAGCGATTGACGATTGACGTCTCCTTTGGGTTCACGTATTTCAAGCCACTCTTCGAAATCGGCATGATCAATATTGATATTAACCGATGCTGCTCCTCGTCGGACAGATCCTTGATTAGTGGCAAGTATAGTTGAATCGTATATTTTACAAAACGGCACAACTCCATCACTTGTTCCATTACCTGTTATTTTAGCGCCGGCGGGTCTTATTTGATTTATACCGATACCAACTCCACCGCCGTGCTTAGCGAGTAGCATCATCTCTAAGTTTTTTTGACCAATATCCTGTATAGAATCAGCAACATCGATACCAAAACAGCTGATAGGTAAACCGCGATCAGTACCTGTATTGGATAACACAGGACTAGCCAAACAAAGCCAGCCGTTCCAAATGTAATCAAAAAACGTTTCTGCCATTTCGGGCTTATATAATCGTCTAGCCACAGTTTTAGCAACACGCATGTAAGCATCACGAGGAGTCTCATCTTGTAATAAGTATCCACCAGATATTGTTTTTTTGTATACTTCTGTATCACCCCACTTAGGGTAATCTTCTCCTTTTTTCCATTCATTATTCCACATATTTATACTATAAGATGTTTTATCCAAGCTATTAAACCGTTAAGGTTTAAAGCTACTAAATTCCATTGTTTTCTTGAGGCTGTTTGTATCATGACACAAATAAAACCTAGGATATAAAGCCTAGGTTCTAATGTCCATTGTGCTGCAATCAAAAAGCCTGCACCCATGTATCCTGCCCTAGTCGCTAACCGCTTCCAAGGACTTAGCCTCTTCTGCCTCACTAGGTTTTTCAGTAACTTCATTTTTAAGTTGCTCCAACGCTTCGTCATATCCTGGCATTTTTTTAATTGTTTCTAAAGAACCTAC
>JAAGZR010000350.1 GCA_024206155.1 Aliivibrio sp. | reverse complement strand
GGTTGATTTTGAATTAATTATCAACAAAGCAGATTTCACAAAAGTCGTTCTTGGTGAGACAACCCTAGAGGCATTATTCAAATCGGGTCAAGCGGGTGTGAAAGGCGATGCATCGCTGTTAGAGAAACTGGCGGGTTCACTCGATAATTTTGATGGCATGTTTGAAATTCTACCAATGCCAAGTAAATAACATTTAATGATAAAACCGCTCTATTGTGAGTAATGAAATGCCAGTCGGTTAAGTTGACTGGCATTTTTTAGTTTGGTGAAGTGGGGGGAAGAGCTTATAGGCTGAGACGAATGTAGGTGATGGTCGAGTGAGCTCAACAAAATAGTACACGTTAGCTTGTTTTTGGATAGAAAAGAGTCAGTGTTTTTGCTAAATCAGCGCACTATGAATTACCGGGAATATGGCAAAATATCTAAATGAGTGACCAATTGTTGTAGGCCACTACACTATTCACTATTTTGTATTTAGTAAGGAAAGTTCACAGTTCAAAGCAAAACCTGATGAACGCCATAAAGTCCTACCTTCATCATTTTTCCTTTCTAAAGAAAACTGAAATGCTTCACCTCCCGAAATGGACAGACTAAGCACATATCCATCGTTTAACTTCAGGTTAAGCATACGGGAATTATTACCTTTCACTATTCTTGAGGAAACTGGTCTGTACTTGCTTACACACGGGTAAAAATATCCTAACACTCCGTATTCATCTATTCCGAAGTAATTCGAGGCCTTTGTCCCTACTGTGTATTGTGTAGTTGGGCTGAGTCTTTCTAATTCAGCTATATACTCTTTACGCTGCGAAGA
Organism: Aliivibrio sp.; assembly: GCA_024206155.1. Classification (GTDB taxonomy): domain Bacteria; phylum Pseudomonadota; class Gammaproteobacteria; order Enterobacterales; family Vibrionaceae; genus Aliivibrio. The sequence continues at coordinate 21,472 of JAAGZR010000350.1, read as the reverse complement.
TGAGTAAAATCCATATGCGGCCATTATCATTACCGACGCTGTAAGTACACACAATAGCTTATTATTCACTTCTTTGACTACCGCGCTCGCGATTCTGCTGTGTATCGTAACTTATTTGCTTACCGACGTTCTTTAGTTGCACCCCTACCTCATTAAACGCCTTTTGGATAGTTATTGAGACATGCTGTGGGCCTTCTCCCGCTAAAAAGTTTGCTTTATCTTGATTCGTTTCGAATACGCAGACTATTTCTAAGCTTTGTGGAAAAGATGAGAATTTGACCGTATGAGTTACCCAAAGAAAACCATCGTAGCCTTTTAACGTATCCTCACAAACTTCGGTCAACACATCTCTAATTAGGTTCTCGACCTTCTTATCTGATTTTCGCATGAAGCAAACTTCCTATTTAACACCTTCACAAGCGTTCCAGTCTACATGATCTTAAACGATATTAGGCAGTGGAATTTAGCCGACAGACTATTGAGAAAATTATTCTTATGACGGCTTATGTTGTCATAAACACATTTTGGGGCAATAGCAAATTAGCTATTACCCCCTGCACTTAAATGGCGTTAACCCTACACCTCTCTAGTCACCGTGCATTGGCCTTCAATCACTACCTTCTGCTTCTTCTCTAGCATTTCAAACACAATCAACAACACAGCAGCTATAATCGCACCAACAAAGCATAAATACAGTGCGCTGTAGTAGTTGTATAATTCACCCACAACACCCACCATCACGCTTGATACCAACACACTGATGTTCAACATGTTTGAGAATAGGGTAGAGGCCGTGCCTAATCGGTCTTTCATCATGTCTTGCAGTGCAACCATGCCAAGCGTGGCACACACACCAATGAAGAACCCATTAAGTATTTGGGCAATCAGCATGCCTGTAAAACTGGTTGTTGATAGCATAACAAGAAAGAATATAGCACCAGATATCACGCCAAGTGTCATTACTCTGGTTGTGCCTAGTTTGTCTGCCATTTTTCCTGCTCCAAGCATTACTGGGATCTCGCAAGCAGCCGCCATACCAAACATTAGGCCTAACCAACTCACATCAACTTGCAGCTCTTGTGAAAGATACAAAGGCATACTCGTGATGTATAAATTGTTGGCAGAAAAGGCACACACAATGATGAAGCAGTAGAGAACCACCATACGACCTAATGGTTTATGCTCAACAACGGTTGCCGTTCGTTCTTCTTTTGTCACCACATTATCAGGAATAAATTTAGCGATGATGAGTATTGCGATAGAGACCGTAATGGCAGAGACCGCAAATGCCGCACTAAAGCCAAATTGTGCTTTGAGCATGAATGCCGCAGGTGGACCAAATACCCAAGCAATGGCAAGGCCTGCACGCATCTTGGCTAAAAAACTAGTGCTATTGGCGACGTGTCTGTCACCATATTCTCGGCCTAGGGCAAACAGTTGACCAAAAGAAGCGCCACTGACGCTGCCAAAGATCACTGCCATCGTAATTGCTAACCAATAATCACGAATAACGGTAAAACTGGCGACCAAAATTAAGTAACTTGCTAAAGAGACAATCAGAATGGTTTTACGGTTCCAATGCGTGTCTGAGCGTTTGGCAATAAACTGAGAGACGATCACTGAACTGCTGACAGCAAGGGTCATATACAGACTTAACATCATTGGTGATGCGCCCAACTCCTCTACAATAAACAAGCTTGATAGTGGGTAAAAAAACGCACTACAAAGCCCGGCAATAAAGGCGATAAAAATAAACAAAAATGTCTTCTTGTTTTGCGGCATAGTGAAGCTCCAGTGTACGAAATAGAAAGTGGTTGAATCGTTTTATTTAGGCGTAGTCTACTCAATGATAACGAGGGGGAGTGATGTTATTCGAGCTACCTCTAATACTATTCAGTCATTTTACTATCTTTCTTTGACAGGTGACGCTTACACGATTAGCCTGAGAGTGATTTATTTAGAGTGGTATTAACCGTTAAGGCCAAGAATGAAACCATTTAAAGAACATGTGCAAAATGTACCTAGTTTTGATTGGATAGTAAGAGAATTTCATTGTCGCGTAGAAGACAATGAGTTTGCGTGTTCTTGGCATTATCATTCTGAATATGAATTGGTGTTGTATCTAGACCCTGATGAGGCATTTCAAGGCAGTTATTTTGCAGGAGATGCGATTGGTGATATCCACCATAATTCTCTGCTTCTTTATGGTCCGGGTTTACCTCATATGGTGGCTGGGCGAAGCGTAAAATTAGAGAAGTCGAAGCATCACACCTTAATTATTTGGTTTGCTCATCATTGGGTTGAGCGCTTAATCGCATTGATCCCCGAAGCTCGCAACTTAAAGCGGCTATTAGATAACTCTGCTTATGGTTTATCGTTTAGTCCAGATACTGCATTAAAAGTATCGGAGTTATTAAAACAAGCCAATACATTAGATCGTCATTTACAGGCGATAAAAGTGATTGAAGTATTGGTCAGTCTTTCTGATGATGCGAAGGCAAAAAAGCTATCAACAACACCCTATCGAATTAAGCCAATTACGGATGATTCAGAATTAAACCATCGAATTGAGCGAGCAACTCGTTATATAGAAACGTATTATGGTGATGCAATTAAGATCTCTGATTTATGTAAGCGACTTCATATGAGTGAGAGCTCGGCTTATAGAATGTTTGAGAAGCATTATGGAATGAGTTTTTCTGATCATCTAAAGCAATATCGTATTGGAAAAGCGTGTGAGCTGTTAGCGAGCACTAACTTTCCTATCGCATTAGTGGCAGAAAAAACGGGATTTAAAAATATATCTAACTTTAATCGCCAATTTAAAGAGTTAAAAATGATGACGCCGACTGAGTTTCGACGTCGATTTAATTAGATATTTCTTTAGAGATATCGAGTAGGAAGCGGAATGAATTTAAATTTTATCAAACATTTTTTAGCTGTGTATGACTTTGGTAGCGTGACAAAAGCCGCGGATAATTTGAATATTACCCAGCCTTCAATGAGCAGTGCGATTAAAAAATTTGAAGAGAGTTACGGGCAGCCGCTATTTTTAAAAGTAGGCCGATCTCTGGAGCCAACAGATGCGGCTCATTCACTGGCTTATCAAGTGCGTCCGATAATGGAGCAATTGGTGGTGGCGTTGGAGTCCCCACGTCGTTTGATAATTAGTGCGCCTGAAATCGTATTGCAATCTTTGCCTGATATGGATGATGCTTTGCTGACAGAAAGCCCTGCGGTTGAGTATCAAATGCTCGATAAAATTCGCTCGGGTGAGGTGGATATTTTGATCGATGATATTACCGTGACGGACTACACCTTTGTGAGTGAGAGTTTAGGTAAATTGGATATCGCCTTTGCTTGTCGATACGATCACCCAAGCATTACTGGGAATTCATTAAGCTTAGAGCAATTTAACCAAGCTGAGCATGTCATGCTTAAATTGAAAAATGAGAACATGGGCGCATTTGAAACTCGTCCTGATGAGATATTTGAGCGTAATATCGTTCGTGAAGTGAGTGGTCCATCTAATTTATTGTTAAGTGTTAGACACACGGATGCGATCTGTATTGTGGCTGAAAGTATGTTTGGTTTGGCCCAAGAGCTCGGCCTAAAGGTATTAGAGTCGCCTTTTCCACTTCAACCGTATGAAATTAAGCTTATTTACCATCGCCGTAATATAAGCAATAAAACGCATCAATATGTACGTGAGCAGATTAAAGCTAGGCTAAGTGAACTGCATCAATAAATACATAGATAAAAACTATACATCGAATAGTCAGTGACCGATAGTTTCTCGTTATCAAGCATCATAGTATTACCTGATTAGAGTCTAATTCATTAATCTTTAATGAAAAATTAGATTTATTTTAGTAATAGGTAAACTGGAGTTATTTGATGAAAATTGATAAAGATGTTCTTATTCCTCGTACACTGATCGCAACTATTATCGCTGTTTTAGTTATTGCTCCTAATATATAGTTGAGCGAGATGTAAATACACTGTCAGCGGTACAAGTACAAGTTAGTGAGCTAACAGAACTCCTCTACTTGACCGCTAAATCCCCCTAATCTTCAGCTTGATTTTTTCTTATTAATCTTGAAATCCTTTCTTTATTGATTCACTGATCATCGTTTTTAACCAACGATGAGGTGAGCTAGTAAGCGTTCTTCTGTGTTCAATTAAATAAATATTAACCATGTATGGTTCAGTATCAAAAGCTTTTATTGCCGTGAAATTTGAATCTAAAATAGGATCTTGTTCTAGCAAATACCCACCAATAATAAGACGATCTGTGCCTTTAATTGACTCGATTAATGTTGATAGTTGTCCTGATTTAAGGGCTACGGCTCTTTTCTTTCCCTGCTTTATTAGTTCTGAATCGAGAGGGTTTAGGTATTCTCCAGTGGAGCGAATGTCTAATGATAAATCTACAAATGAATATTCAAGACAATCATCAATCGTAATGTTTTCTTTTTGCAGTAAAGGATGGTCTGAAGCGCCATAAATCACTGGGTAGGTATAACCGATCTTTTCTGAGCGATATTCCTCACTGATAACGATATCTTGAATGTGTATAGAGAAATCAACGTGACGGCAGCGCAGCATTAACAGGCATGTTTACTGGCTTTAATGATGAATCGACGAAATTCTTCACTCAAGAAAAATACGAAGTAGGCGCGGCTATCGGTTGGGGTGGGGCGCAAATGATCGATAATATTTATGAAGTGTCAGGCAATTACCCAACAGGAACGTGTTATCAGGCAATGTTTGAAGATCTTAAGAACAAAGCGTTTTGGTCTATCACTGTTTATAACAAAGCGGGCTTTATGTTTAATGACGTTGCGAACGTAAGCTCTAATACGGCGACGGTAAATAAAGATGGTACTTATACGGTAAGCTTTGGCTGTGGTGCTATGCGCCAAATAATATTGAAACAACAAACGATTCTGGTGTGTTTAACCTAGGTATTCGCCATTACCAACCAAGTGATATGGTTCGCATTGATGGTTATCGTATTTTACCAATGGTGAAAGCGCAGTAATTGACATTAATCTAAGAAACTAATAAGCCGTTAGATATCTCTAACGGCTTATTATTGTTCATGAAATCAGATAAAAACCTTAGCAATTAACCGATGGCGATGAGTGGCGATTTTTAATATTTTCAGTCCAATAACCAATAGTATAAGTACAAATTATTATATCGGTGACCGCAAAAGGAATGAAACTTGCATTGAGGAATGCGGTTTCTGGATTAAACGCATTAGTGATGTATAAATAAACCATGAATAGCTTTTCTAAAAAAGAATATAAAATAATAGGTTCTCGCCATTTAGGCATAAATGCACAGAGAGCAATAAAGAATCCCATTAATCCAACCATTATTCCCCAGTGACGAAATAAAAAAACATAATTAGAATCATAGGGCAAATTATTCATGTTCATTAGTGCTGTTTCAGGGTTTATTGCATATATTCCTGCATACATGGTGATGAGGCCACCAATGATTAAGAATGGTTTTAAATAACGATTAAAAAACATAATATTTACCTATATAAAATTATATGACAGTATTTTTCTATATCAATAGCCTATGTTTTTTTTGACCAAAGGTATGCAGTGAAAATACTGCATATGGATAGTATTATTTGTGATTTATTTTTAATTTTTGTGTCAAAGACGATTTAATCGCTTTTAAACATTCATTAAAAAATGGCGTATTATGATTTTTTTCTAAGTAATAAACGGCATGATAATATTCGCTAGATAAACAAGATTGCAACCAGCTAGGATCATGGTATTCAATATTCTCATTATTTAGCGATGATGCTAAATTTTCAGTGAGAACAAGTAAATCTGAATGTAACATGAGGTTGGTTAACACTGACATGCTTGCAGAACGGTATTGAAAGTTAAATACGTCAGGATGATTTCGTTTTAATGCTGCTCCATAATCAGGTAAACCAGGCAAAAGAATGCATCCAGTTGGGAAGGGTTTACATTCATCTACAGATAAAGCCTGCTTGTTTATTGGGTGGTTTTTACGTGACATTATCAAAGGTTTACTTATCGTTATAGGCACAGACCTAATGGATTTTGGCGTATCTAAGGGAGAGAAGTTAAGGCCTAATTGAATGTGACCATCGATGATTTTTTGTGGCGTTTCTTCATCCCAAATCGTTATATTAAATCGAGCATTAGGGAACAAATTAAATATAATTGAGCTAGTTAATTCAGTCGCGAGAGCGTCTAAAAATACACTCGATACGGCAATGGTAAAGTCACCTGAAAATGCTTTTGGATCGGAAAAAATATCGCCAGTTAAACAATGGTCTAGATTTTCAATTTGCTTGCGGAGTCCTTGGCCTATTGTATCGGCACGATGTGTTGCATGTAATGTGGCTCCAGAACTATAAAATAAGCGATCTCCTGTATAGTCACGAATTTTAGCAAGTGTTTGACTGACCGCTGATTGACTAATTCCGAGAGCTGCTGCTGCTTTTTGAGTATTTCTTAAATTATAGATGGCATCGAAGACTCTTAAGTAATTTAGATTTAACTGTTCGTTATAATTGATGTTCATGTTAATCCTTGAATTAGAGTTTCTAATAATAGCTATAAGTGGAGTGTTAATTAATTACCCGTTAATATTTTTCATATTGAAAATAGATGGGTGATTAAAAAATGAATTATATAAATAAAATTGGTACTGCGTTAAGTATTACAGGACTTGTATTATCAAGTACTTCCTTTGCTGACGAAAATAGCGAATATCACGACGCCGATCCTCGAAATAGTAATGCACGAGCTGCTGTATTTTCTGATGATCAAGGCGAACTAAAATTACTTCTTGGCGGAGGTGCAGCAGGGTTAACCAGCGAGATCTCTCAAACTGTCGGCTATGCTGAATATTATACTCAATCAGAAAACTCTCGTTTAAGAGCGGCTCATTTTGATCATTTTGGTGGCGTTTACCTTGATGTCTATCATTTAGATGAAACGGCCAATATGTATACAACAGGTTTTATGCTGCCTCTATCAAGCAAAGATGGAACGCTATTTTTTCCTTCTGTTAATTACACTTATGTTGATTTTAAAACAAATGATATTGCAAATTTACTAAATTCAAAGTTATCACCAACGGGTGGAAATCCATCATTACCTAACGGTGTGAGCAGTTCTATGGTCAAAACGCTGCTAGGTGATGATGAAGCACACATGGGTTCGGTTAATATGTATGCTTTACATCCATGGAATGAAACGCACTTTTCCGTGTTTAATGTAAATTTAGGTTCATCCTACGGTGGTACCGAAATGCAGGTTGCTAATATTATGTGGATACAAGGTATTAAAACCCGCGTCGCTGACAAAAATTTCAATATCATGTTTGAATTTAAATATGATGCAATTTCTGTCGAAAATGAAAATAAGAATATGGAACAAAAATCAGAAGAAGTAACCGCATCAATTGGTATTGATTACCGCTTTTAATAATAGGTAGACATCACAATGCAAGACTAATGTTAGTGACATGCTCGCATTAGTCTATTTAGGTAATATATACATTTTTATTTACCTATTTATATAGTACTAATAATTATGTTACTTATTCATAATTGTTAGTAATATACGATCAATACAATTACGTATTTCCAATTCACTTCATAGCAGTATATAAATACACTGCTGTGAATATGATTTCTGGAGAGTATTATTGTAAGGTTAACTTTTACGTATGATGCTTACAAACAATCGTCCCATCGCGCCTTCACCAATGATTAGTTGAGTTAAATTCATCAGTTTTGAATCCCAAGTACTCTGGTAGCTAAGTTTTGGTCTTGAGGAAAAACCAGCTTTAAGCATGGTCTTAACCGTTGAATCAGGGGTTGAACCTTTTCCATAAGCTTGCTTCAAAAATGAATGTGATTTAGATACTACCTCTGCATATTCCGGCTTTGTTGAAGTATCAAGCATATCTTGGAGTTGGATTGAATCGAATTCTGTTTGCACACAACCAGGCTCAACGGTAATAAGCTTTATATTAAATCCTTGAACTTCTTGAGCTAACCCTTTAACTAATCCGTTAACGGCATGCTTACTGGCTGAGTACCAAGAATTCATACTAGTAGAGACTCGCCCTGCAATTGATGAAGTAAATATAATACGACCAAAACCTTGTTCTCGCATGATCGGCAACACAGTACGAGCGACACGTGCTGAACCAAACACATTAGTATCAAATTGCTGTTTTGCTTTCTCTATTGATGTTTCTTCAACTGGACCTGCGATGGCATAACCCGCATTAGCATAAACGATATCAATGATGCCTTTCTCATAAACGAAAGTGTTGACGATATTTTCTATATCATCTTCATTACGGACATCGACTTTAAATATCTTTGCTCCCAGAATTCTTAATGGATCAAGTTTTTCTAGGCGACGAGCACCACAATATACTATATGTCCCTCAATGAGTAACGATTTTACAAGATCAAAGCCGATCCCTGATGAGGCGCCTAAAACAAGAATATTCTTTTTCATATTGACTCCAGAATTGTAGGGGTTATATAGCACTACGGTGCTAAATCATTCTGGAGAAAATAGTAAGTGAAGTTGATTTTGTGGAATAGAGTAAAATTACTGAGTTTGTTATGCGAAGGATTATAGGGCACATTAATAATGCATGATGAACCCTATAATATATAAAGATACATTAAGCGATTTCAAGGCCTAAACCGTTACGTAGTGCAAATTGAACGAGCTCAGTATGGGTGTCTAGTTCTAAAATATCGAGCATTCTGTATTTATGAGATTCAATGGTTCTAGGGCTTAAGAAGAGTTTTTCTGCGCATTGTTTAGCTGTTAAGCCTTGTGCGAGTTGAGTGAGAACCGTGCATTGTTTTTTTGTTAACTTGAGAAGCTTTTCGCTTTCATTAATTCTATCAGTGTTGTCTTGGTTTAAATTTCGAGTCACTGTTGAATGCTGCCAATACACCAACCAAGTATCACTTAGCAATTTTAATCGGTCGATTTCTAACTGTGATAATTCTTTTTCTTGTTGGTTAAAACGAGCAAATGCTAATGCCCCCCACACTTGACCAAACAATTCTAAGCGGATTATCCCGTGCCATCGAGCCCCTTCTTTATACACTTTTTGTAAGGCATTAATGTCAGATTTTTTTAAGCAGTCATAATCAAAAATTTGGCAAATTGAGTTTGAGCGTAACAGCTTTAGGTATTCAAGACTCTCTTCTTCAACAAAGTTTTGTGTATTTAGCGTTGGGATATTATTTCTTGATACGGATAAGGTTTTTCCGTCATTGAGCAAAATCATTGAGTTTGGAAATAAGGTGATGCGGTCTAATTCAAACCATTCAAGGGTTTCTAGTGCAACTTGGCGAAAGGCATTATTGAAGTGCTTAGGTTGGCATGACGTTAATGCCTGTACTTGCGATTTAAGCAAATCTTCAAAACTTATTTCTTTCTGCATTATCGTACTCATTCCATTGACTATATTAGTAATAATTTACCGTGTTCAATTAAATAATGCCAATGAAAATTACTTTTTATTAAATATCAATACGTAATTTTACGGCTTTATTCACTTATGTTACTTGGAGCAAAAATATAATGAGTATTTAAAACGATGCAGTAATTGTACTGATTATTTTTTATTGTAATTTCTCAATAATTCTTTTCGATTTTAATATTTATTTAATTCGATAAGGTTGATTTATGTTTAAAAAGAAAACATTTTTACAACTTGCAATAGGGGCGGCATTGGCTACAACCTCAATGGCAAGTTTTGCGACTACCGATACATCTCGTCCAAATATTTTAGCTATCTGGGGTGATGATATTGGGATCGATAACATCTCTGCTTATACTCGTGGTCAAGCTGGACATTGGACTCCAAATATTGATCGTATTGCTAATGAAGGGGTTTTGTTTACTGATTTTTATGGTGAAAACTCTTGTACTGCTGGGCGTTCAGCCTTTATTACAGGTCAGCACCCTATGCGAACCGGTCTTACTAAAGTGGGCATGCCTGGTGCTGCAGAAGGGATGAGAGCGGAAGACCCAACCATCGCAACCATGTTGAAAGCAAAAGGCTACATGACGGGGCAATTTGGTAAAAACCACTTAGGTGATCGAGATGAACACCTACCAACTGAGCACGGTTTTGACGAGTTTATGGGTAGCCTATACCACCTAAATGCGGAAGAAGAACCAGAGCATCCTGATTATCCTACTAATCCTGCATTTAAAAAACGTTTTGGTCCACGCGGAGTGATTCACTCTTATGCTGATGGGCGTATAGAAGATACTGGTGCATTAACAATTAAGAGAATGGAAACGGTTGATGAGGAGTTTCTTGAAGGGGCTTTGGATTTTATCGATCGTGCACATAAAGAAAATAAGCCATTTTTTGTATGGTTTAACTCAACTCGTATGCATGTTTGGACGCACCTAAAAGAAGAGTCAAAAGGGATATCAAAACGTGGTGGCTTGTATGGCGATGGTATGGTTGAACATGATAACCATGTTGGTCAACTGCTTGATAAATTAGATGAATTAAAGATTGCAGATAACACTGTTGTTTCTTATACCACAGATAATGGTGCAGAAAAATGGTCATGGCCTGATGGGGCAACTTCACGTTATTACGGTGAGAAAAATTCAACGTGGGAAGGGGGATTCCGTGTACCCGCTATGATGCGTTGGCCAGATAAGATCCCTGCTGGCTCAGTGGCAAATGAAATTGCGGCACATAATGATTGGGCACCAACCTTCCTTGCAGCGGCGGGTGATGACAAACTCGTTGAAGACCTTAAGCAAGGTAAGAAGCTTAATGGTAAAAAATACAAAGTACATTTAGATGGCTACAACTTACTTCCTGCACTTAAAACAGGGAAAAACACAACAGCAGATAGCAACGCAGATTGGCCACGTAAAGGCTACGTTTATGCTGCGGATGATGGTCATATATCAGCCGTTCGTATGGGTGATTACAAGGTGATGTTTACTGTTAATAATTGCCATAGTATTGAAACATGGCAGTGTCAGTTTGATGAATTACGTTTCCCATACATTTTTAACTTGCGTCAAGACCCTTATGAAAACGCACATAAAGATGGCGTAGGTTATGCGCAATGGCATGTAGAACACTTACCATACATGTATATGGGAGCAGCTTATATGGCTCAGTTTTTACAGACATTTACAGAGTTTCCACCTCGCCAAGTTCCGGGCACGTTTTCGATAGATGTGATTGTCGATAAAATGGAGATCTGGCAAAGAGCGCAATATCAATAATAACTGTTGGTATTGATGACCAAAAAGCAAGCTGAAAGGCTTGCTTTTTGTGTTAATACTCTTACTTAAGGGCATCCCCATTAATCCTGAATAATCTCGATTTATTATTTAACGTTATGAAAAATAAGAAAATTTATTAATCGTAGTGAGTAACTTATCGTAATTAATGCAGTATAAATACTGATTACATCTCCCCTGCCATTTTTAATAATAGTGTTATAGAAATACAGAGGGGGAACACATGAAAACTCTACGAAACAGTTATCAGCCGAAGATGCCTTCAAAACGCATGAATATCATGACAAAACCGATTGGTTCTGCGTGCAATTTAGATTGCACTTATTGCTACTACTTGAGCAAGGAAGAACTACTTGGGCATGAAAAAGGCTGTGATAACCGAATGTCTGGGGAAATCTTAGAAACCTACATTAAATCTTATATCGAACAACAAAATCACCATGAAATTGTTTTCCATTGGCAAGGCGGAGAGCCAACGCTGCTAGGTGTTAATTACTTCCGTGATGTTGTTCGATTACAAAAAAAATACTGCCCAAAAGGCGTTACCATTGAAAACAATTTACAAACTAATGGCACCTTATTAAACGATGAGTGGGGCAAATTTCTCAGTAAAAATGGCTTTCTGATTGGTTTGAGCATTGATGGGCCTGAAATGATCCACAATGCATACCGTACCAACCGATCTGGTCGTGGCACTTTTAAACAAACGATGAAAGGCTTAGAGATTTTGCATAAGTACAAGGTTAACTTTGCCACGTTAACTTGTGTGAATAATTTAACAGGTGCTAATCCATTAGACGTTTATCGCTTCTTGCGTGATGAAGTTCGCTCACCACAAATGCAATTCATTCCTATTGTTGAGCCAAAATCATTTAGAGACACTGCTCCGCAACGCTGGGATGACCGAGATATATTGTTTCAAGGCATGCCAGAAACTGAACCTAGTCATCCAAATTCGATCGTTGAAGCATGGTGTGTGTCACCGTCTCAGTGGGGCAATTTCTTGTGTACGATTTTTGATGAATGGCTAGAAAATGATATTGGCAAAGTCAACGTGCCCTATTTTGAAGCAAGTATCGAGACATGGATGGGACGTGTAAATCCACTGTGTTCACTCGCGCCAATGTGCGGTAAAGGCTTGGCGATAGAGCATAATGGTGATGTTTTTGCTTGCGATCATTATGTTTATCCAGAATACAAACTGGGCAACATCCATGATGAACAATTGGAGGATATGCAGTTTTCTAAAGGACAGGAGCAGTTCGGTAGAGCAAAAGAAGCGACCTTACCTAAACAGTGCCGAGAATGTCAGTACCAGTTTGCTTGTTTTGGAGAGTGTCCAAAGAATCGATTCATCAAAACGTTAGAGGGTGAAGTCGGTTTGAATTATTTGTGCTCTGGATGGAAGCAATTTTTTAGCCATATAGACCCATACGTTTCAATGGTTGTTGCTACGTTGGGATATCCAGTTCATCGAGGTATTGATCCTCAAGCTTTAAAATACAAAATTAAGTAGGTGATTGAATGAAATATTTCACAGTCGTATTTTTTGCGATATTAGGTGTCATTTTCGCCACGTTGCCAACGTATGCGCAACCGTCTTCATTGCAAGCTAATGGGGATATTCCTATTGATGTCGATACTTTGTTTGAATCAAATAAAATTGAGCCTTTTATTAACGCAGCTTATGACAATAAAGCAAAAGCATATGGCCAGTTTGCATCGGTATTCAATATATGCCAAAAACAGCCTAACCATGAGAAATGTGGGAAGGAATACCAACAGCTTGAGCTGCAATATAATGTCGCAAAATCAAATCATGAAGCATTAATGATGGTATGGACACCTGAATTTAGAACACTTCGATTACCCATAGCCGCGATGCCTCAATTGGGTAAAGAACTCACGCAATTAGGTTATATAGCAGTCAGGAATCAAGACCTCTCTGATGAAGATATTCTTGTTGGATTAAACGGCTGGCTTGACGCTCATGATTTAGCGAACACGGTTGATATTTATTTATTGCATGGTTTTTTGGTTAGCACAGATGCAATAGTCAGCAAGCAATAGCAAGCAAAGAACAGAGGAGTCCTAATATGAAAATAGTAAATTACGTTATTGGCCTTTATGCATTGCTCTGCTCAGTAATGGTTTTTGCCAATGATGAAGCTTATGAATTCCAATTGGCACATGTATCTCAAGATGTGAATTTAGCCGTTGAAGATCGCGTTAACGCCACACTGGCAATGCAAGGTTTTGAAGGTGCAAATGCTTTTATTTCTATTGCTAGAGCTTCTCGAGATGAACACGCTTCGATGAGACTTGCAGCGATTACTGCAGCATCCTATTGGTCAACGGCAGCAAAGTGGGATCTTTTTTTCCCTTTAGTTAATGATGTTGATGAGAGAGTAAAAAAAGCGGCGTTGCAATCTTTGATTCTTGAGTGGACGCAAATGTCTGAACCAATGCAACTGCTATTAAATGAAAAAATTGTTACCTATCAATTAACCTTGCCGCAAGGGTTAGAATCTCAATTGGAAATTGCGTGGATTGAGCAATCAACCGACAAGTTAGAGTCGGCAGAAAAAAGATTGGTTCGAGCAAATGCTGATTATCAAGATGTCCGAATTGTATTGGGTTTGGCAAAAGTACAGGCTTCACTCGGTAAACTCGATATTGCAAAATTGACCTTGATGAGTGGCTTTGACATCTTTCCAGATAGTGGCGCTCTGCATTATCAAGTCGCGGTTTTAGAATATCAACAATCAAATTTTCCAGCAGCGCAAGAGCACTTTAAGTTAGCGCATAGAGTTGATCCAAACAATGCCAGTTATAGTTATGCGTATGCCATTTCTATTCGAGATCAACAGACCGATCTAGCGGTTGCATTACTGGAAGATGCTTATCAACACTCTGGTTTATCTGAGCATCTTTATGCCAAATGCGATGTTCTGCTATCAGTTAATCGCCCTGCAACAGCATGTTTAAATGCGTTAAGTATTATAACGCCAGTTTATGTTGTTGAGCAGTTAACTTCTTTATACGAGGTGAAAACGTAATGATGATCTCAAATTTTGAGCTGAACGAAGATCAATTAACCCAAAGTCAGCAAGCAACTAATCAGTTAATCGATATTGTTAATCACAGTGTTGTTGGCCAAGAAAATCTGACGCGTTCAATGGTTATCGCTTTATTAACGGGGGGGCATGTATTGCTCGAAGGGCTACCCGGTACGGCAAAAACTCGCGCGGTTAAGGCGTTAGCAAATACGTTAAATGTGAGTTTTTCTCGAGTTCAATTCACGCCTGATTTACTCCCATCAGATGTCTCTGGCACGAATATATACGATAAAGACTCAGGTAAATTGGTATTTCAAAAAGGGCCAATCTTCAATGCAATCGTGTTGGCTGATGAAATTAATCGAGCGCCAGCAAAAGTACAAGCGGCGTTGCTAGAAGCCATGGCTGAAAGCACCGTTACGATGGGTGGGGAAACTTACTCACTTCCATCACCATTTATGGTGTTAGCAACACAAAACCCGATAGAGCAAGAAGGCACATACCCATTACCAGAAGCTCAAATGGATCGCTTCATTATGAAAGTGAATGTGTTTTATCCCGAGAGAAATGCAGAAATTGATATTATTCATTTGGTTCGTCAAGAAGCCATTGAAGAAGAAAAAGCGTTAACTAAAGAGCATTTTGTTTTAAATATTGATGATGTTGTGGCTGGCAAAGAAGAAGTTAAGCGAGTGTACAGCTCGGATTCTGTTGTTCACTATATTGTCGATCTTGTGATGGCAACTCGCCAGCCTGAGACTTATCCAAATAGCCATTTATCCCGCTGGATTGAAGTAGGGGCAAGCCCAAGGGCATCTATTGCTCTGGATAATTGTAGCCGGGCAAACGCGTGGTTGGAGGGGCGTGATTATGTGATGCCTGATGATGTGCGCAGTATTGCTCATTCAGTGCTAGAGCATCGTATTACGTTGAGTTTTGAAGCGCTTTCCTCGTCAATATCAAAAGCTGATGTGATCAATGAGCTTTTAGATATCGTTCCCCTCACATAAAGACGTCGGTGATGGTGATGCAAGATATGGCAACGAACACAACAGAAAGTAAAATAGCGATAACGTTAGATGATCTAATGAGATGTGAAGCGATGTCGGTACAGTTTAGCCTGCCGCCTTTGGTTAAATCGGGCAGTACATTAGCAGGGCGTCATGGTTCACGCTTTAGGGGGAGAGGGTTAAACTTTGAAGAGTTTCGATCTTATCAGTTTAGTGATGATGTGAGAAACATTGATTGGTCTGTTTCATTACGGACTGGTGAACTAAATGTGAGAGTGTACTCTGAAGAAAAAGATCGTTCGATTTACTTAATTGTTGATCAGCGTTCGACCATGTTTTTTGCTTCGGTTGATACGATGAAATCCGTAGTTGTCGCTGATATTGCGGCGGCTTGTGCATGGCGTGGCATTAAAAATGGTGATCGGGTAGGCGCTATCTTACTTGGTGACCAATCTGTTGAATTTTATAAGCCGCAGCGAACACGTGATCAAGTGATGAGAATTCTTGGTCGAATGGCAGAAATGAATCAGGCTTTGCAAGGGTTAATAAACCGTAAGCCCGTTGAGTCTCCTTATCATCTTGATGATGCCCTTTTACGCTTGCTTCAAACTCAGCCGAAAGGTGCATTGATCGTGATTTTGAGTGATTTCCGAACGGTTGCTCCAAGCACTAATAATTATGTTCAGTGGTTAAAGCGTCATAACGATATCCTTGGTGTTTCGGTAAAAGATCCGATGGAGGTTGATTTGAACGTAGTGGATCAACTTTACATGAGCGATGGAGAGTTACAGGCGACATTAACCTCAGAGCACCGATATGCGCTGCATCAATATAACCAACAAAGTGCAGATTGCGCGGCACATATGAACCGATTGATTTCTGCCGATGGCATACCCATGGTTGATCTTGATACATCAGGGCAACATAAATTGCATTTTTTACAGCAGATGACAGGGAGAGTAAATGTCAAATAATAGCTTACTCTCGACTCTGATCGAGCCGGTCTCGCCTGTTACGATCTCGATGGTTCCTGAGACAATAGGCTGGCAAATTATTGCATTGATACTATGTATATATTTGCTCTTTATTGCCGTAAAAATAGTCAAGCGCTTTAGGCGTAATCGCTATCGAAGAGCGGCGTTAAATGAGTTACGACAATTGCATGTTAACCTTCAGTTTGAATCAATTAATCGCTCTAATAGTAATGATTTACAACAGTTAAATGGTGTTTTGCACAAACTAAATCAGATATTAAAACACACCGCGATGGTCGCTTATCCTAATCATCTTATTGCAGGGCTTTATGGTGAAGATTGGCTTAAATTTCTCTCGACAACCTGCGACAGAGTCAGCTTTTTGTCTTCTCATTTTCGAGTGTGGCAAGCCCAGTTGTTTAAGGGGAATGAACGAGAGGAAAATAATGCATCATGCTGGACTGTAGATGATGTTTCTCAAGTGATTGAATATGCTCAAGTGTGGGTCTCGCACCATAAAGGGGAATGCTGATGATTTCTTTTGAATATATCGCCGCCTTTGTTCTATTGCCTCTTCCTGTGTTGGTGTATCGATACGCGCCAGGTTATTTATCTAAGCAAACTGCCATTCGTGTTCCTTTTTTTAATGCACTAATGGAAAGTCTTGATATAACGCCGAAATCTGGTGCTCGTGAGTTACAAGTAAAGGGAGTCCAGCGCTATTCAATTATGATCGCTTGGGTGTTGTTAGTGTGTGCTGCTGCAAAGCCAATGTGGGTGATGGAGCCACAAACGATTGAACGTTCAGGACGTGATTTAATGTTGTTGGTGGATCTATCAGGCTCAATGTCTGTTGAAGATTTTTCAGACGCACAAGGGCAGCCTCAATCTCGCCTCAAGGCAGTTAAACAGGTACTCACTGATTTCAGCATGCACAGAAGTGGTGATAGGTTGGGTTTGATTTTATTTGGCGATGCTGCTTTTGTGCAAGCGCCTTTTACGTTAGATCATTCGGCGTGGCTCAACTTGTTGGATCAAACAGAAGTCGCCATGGCTGGTGAAAGTACCCATCTTGGTGATGCGATAGGATTGGGTATAAAAACATTTTTAGAAGAAGACGATAATCAATCTGAACGAGTGATGATCGTACTTACTGATGGTAATGATACTGACAGTTTAGTTCCGCCAGTAGACGCGGCAAAAGTGGCTGCGGCTTATGGTATTCGTATTCATGTGATCGCAATGGGGTCACCATCGACTCGTGGAGAAGAAGCGGTAGACATGGGTATTATTGAAGATATTGCAGCACGAACCAAGGGTCGCGCTTTTCTTGCAATGTCTCCTGAATCGTTGACGAATATTTACCAAGAAATTGATCAGCTAGAGCCTAAATTATTCGAGAGTTTCACTTATCAGCAAACCCAGAGTTTGCACCATATTCCGATTATTATGATGTTTTTGTTTCACCTTTGTTTTATGACTCTGGCGAGCGTTCAGTACCTTAGAAAGAAACCGATGAGCCTAGGAGGGAAGAGTGACTGATTTTCATTTCATCAGACCATTGTGGCTATTCTTATTTATTCCCTTTGCATTACTTATTTATCTTCGATTGCAACGGAAGATGAAGTTAACGCAAATAGAAATGCATTTTCCTGAACATTTGCGACAAGCCTTGATGGTAGGGGAGCAAGGTTGGGCAAAGCACGCACCGATTGTATTGCTTGGAGTCTTGGGTTTATTAGCAACAATGGTTGCTGCGGGTCCAACTTGGCAGCGACAAATATCACCAATGGGGGAAGATATTGCCCCGCTGGTAGTGGTGTTGGATGTATCGAGTTCCATGCAACAAAGCGATATTGCACCTAGCCGCTTATATCGCGCGAAGCAAAAAATCTATCAATTAATCGATGAGCGTGATTCAGGTACTACGGCACTAATTGTCTATGCCGGAAGTGCACATTTAGCGATGCCACTCACTCGTGATAAAGCTATTTTTAAACCTTTGCTTGATACTATTGAGCCAAGTGTTATGCCAAGAGAAGGAAAGTTTGAGCAATATTCTCTTGCTGTAATAGAACAAACGTTAGCGAGTGAATCATCAAAAGGATCTATCCTGTTGGTTACGGATGCAGTAAGTGCGGGTTCAATTGCTCCATGGAAAGCTTATTTGCAGCAATCTCAGCAGAAATTGGTCATTTTTGGCATTGGAGATCCAGAGGGAAATGCAGCAATGCCAATGGAGAAAAAATCACTTGAGGCATTGGCGGATAAAACCAATGGTGAGTTAGTTATTTTTTCTCAAGATGACAGTGATATTGAACAACTCAGTAGATTGATTTCTTCTCAAGTGACCCAAAATGGAGATGAATCTGAACCATGGCTTGATGCGGGATATGGGTTGATATGGCTAATTATACCAGTGTATTTACTTTGGGCTCGCCGAGGATGGATTGTTCAGTGGTGTGTGATCATGATGGTGAGCAGCGCGACACTTTATTCACCAACAACGACGGCTTCTGATTTTGCTTTTATTGACTTATGGATGACAAAAGATCAACAGGGGCAAAGGCTGTATCAACAACAAGATTATGAACAAGCAGCGAAGACGTTTGACGATCCACAATGGAAGGCGTTTTCCTATTATCAAGCCGGTGAATATGAGTTGTCACAAGAGTATTTTTTGCGCAGTGATACGTTGACCGCTCAGCTCGGTGTGGGTGCAGTTCTTGCGCATCAAAAAGAGTACGTTGCTGCTCGCCGTTGGTATAAAAATATACTCAAGGATCATCCTGATTGTGAAACCGCAGTGTCAAATTTGGCGTTGATGGAGAACATAATTAGTCAAATAGATCAGTTCAGTGAAAGCCAAACTAATAATACTGAGCGACAAAATAGTAAAGAGCTAGGCGACAAACCGCAAACGTCAGAAGGGGCAGAGCAACAAATAGATCAAAATCAAATCATTCAAGAGACATTATCGGCGGAGCAGATATTAAACAATGCCGCATTGAATGAGCAATGGATGAAGCGGGTAGAGAGCAACCTTGCCCCGTTTTTGGTCAACAAGTTTTATCTACAACTAGAAAAGGGCTTGGGGACACTGCTTTATACCAATAACAAAGAGATAGATCTAAATAAGACAAAAATAAAAACGATAAAAAGTGATACTGATAATCAATTAAAGAAAGGAGGTAGCTTATGAACCTACGTCGATTGCCGTCACTTCTTTCCTTATTCATTACTCTTATTCTAGGATTTTTTTCTTTTGCGACAATGGCATCCGAGCAACCACAATTACAGCAGTTGCAAGCTCAGGGGAGTGTGTTGGTTTCCGCTCATTTGGATGGTGTTCAAGACGTAGCGGTAGACCAACAAGTTATCGTTACTATTGAGTTATTGACTGATACTTGGTTTACAAAAGGCACTCGTATTCACCGCTTTGAGGTGGATAATGCATTAGTTCTTCAGCGCAATTCATTTGCTAACAATTCAATAGAGAAAATAGATGGAAAAACCTACTCCAAGCAATCATGGGAGTTGGTGCTTTACCCATTAGAGAGTGGCAAATATACCATTCCAAGTATTGTGGTTGACGTTTCAGTGAAAGGCGATAATGGCAATGTATCTGGTCAAATTATTACAGCCCCCTTACATTTTTCTGCCAATCAACCAGATCTTGCATTGGGGGTATTACCTGCATTTGTGGGGGATGATCCTAGATTTGAGCAGAACTGGAAGATTGTTCGTGCGAACAAAAATGAGTCAAATCAAAATTCTTCTTTGGATAAGTTGACCCCGTTACAAGTGGGGGATGCGATTGAGCGAACCATGGTGTTAACGGTTAATAACGCCAGTTCGACATTATTGCCCCAACTGATTATGGATAGGCTGGATGATAATAAATTGATCACTTATCGAGAGTCACCGCAGTTTAATGATAAGCAAAATCGTGGTCAGTACAGCGCAACACGGACAGAAAAAGTGATTTATGTTGTTAAGGATGCAGGGACGATCGTTTTTCCTGAGCAGACATATGGACAATGGAGTGTGGCGCAACAAAAGATCTTAATGCATGAGATAGGATCAAAAACCTTTGAAGCAGAACATACCGCCGCTTCTTATCTTAAAGCATACCGAGTTGTCATTTTGAGTATCATCGCCGCGACCACTGTTATGATTTTCATGCTTGTTTGGTTTTTTAGACACTATCAAAATGTAAAGAGCCGTGACCGATTACCGTTGTGGTGGCAATTTTTATTGGCTACCAAGAATAAAGATAATGTCATGTGTGAATTTATTCTTTATAAAAAGAAGCTTAGAAAAACGCAAAGTGTACGAATAGCCGATATGCCATCAAACACTTTGTTTTTTCAACAATGGTTAATGGTTCGGTATAGTAATCATAATGAGAAATGCATAACAATGACCCCATTTAAATGGATGACAATATGGTTGTCATATTAGAGTACGCAGTTTGCATTCTTATTTAAGCCATTGTATTTATTTGAAAATTAGTCATCCAATTCGAGTATGTGTTCACTTACTCGAATTGGTATTTAATTAACGGCGTTTGGCAATTAATGTAAACTTATAGTCGGTTGAGGTGAAATAATTTTGGCTGTATTCAAACACAACATCACCTTGTAAATAGTGTAGTGGCATAGTGAATTTGGCCACCTAGTTAGAAATGATA
The DNA here is from genome assembly GCA_024206155.1 of Aliivibrio sp. GTDB lineage: Bacteria > Pseudomonadota > Gammaproteobacteria > Enterobacterales > Vibrionaceae > Aliivibrio. The sequence goes on along the minus strand of JAAGZR010000350.1, from coordinate 400 downwards.
TAATCATTTCAGAATTAAATAGGTGTACATAATGACAAGACGTCCAAGAAAGAACTATAGCGCAACATACAAGTTAGAAGCTGCTCAGTTAGTAATTGAGCAAGGGTACTCAATTACTGAAGCCTCCCAGGTTATGAACGTAAGTAAATCCGCGATGACTAAGTGGGTTCAGCAGCTAAAAGATGAGTTAAGTGGAGTGATGCCAACGGCATCTCCCATCACTCCCGAACAAATAGAAATTCGCGAGTTAAAAAAGAAACTTGCTCGTCTCGAGGAGCATAATGAAATACTAAAAAAGGCTACGGCTCTGTTGATGTCAGACTCACTGAACAATTCGCATTAATAGATAAACTCAGGCAGAGCCACAGTATAAGCATTCTTTGTGAAACCTTTGGTATTC
>JAAGZR010000349.1 GCA_024206155.1 Aliivibrio sp. | reverse complement strand
TATAATCTTAAACTATGAAATCTATTATATGATGTAGCAAATCTAGTTCCATTACCACCTTGTCTCCACCATTCACCTTCAATAGCTTGAGCAACTTGCTCTCCATATTTCAACGAGTTTTTTACTTCGTCCGGCACAACTTGGCTAGGAAAAGAACTGTTTGGATTTGTGTATATATTCATTTACTTAATTATTTTTGATAATGTACCTTTGTTGTTATATCTTTTTATCCCAAGGTCTATAGTTTTTCTTATGGTTCTATTAACTGGAGCATATCTATTTTTATTACAAGCCATAATAGCAAGTCCAGAACTTATAGATGCGTCATATTTTGTTCTTCTGTTTATGTCAAAATTAGCCCAGTCTTCAAGTGTTCTTTGAAAATACATATCTCCATAACTATCACCATCAAATCCTACAGCATTTTCTATATATGTTTCGATAGCAGCAGCGTGCGCTTGTATTATATCTTGACTAGAGTTAGGTATTCCACCAATCTCTCTTTCTGTTAAAGATAATTTAGCATAAACTTTATCTGGTCTGTTCATACTAAAACCTCTGTAACCTCTTCTTCTAAAATGATACAATAATCTAGGTTTGTTGTTCTCTGCTAGTATTGGCATACCATAAAAAACGCATGCCATTAGTACGTCTTCAAAAAACAACTCAGCAGTTTGCGGGCGAGCGATATACTCTAAGAAAAAATGATCAACAGGAGCATCTTCCATGCTAAACTTAGTTAAACCACTTAAAGCTCCTTTAGAACCTCTACCATCTACTGTACCTGATATATCATAACTATCACAACCAAAAGCACCCATATGCTCATTACCTGGATATTTAATACCATTTTTAATTATAATTCTGTTTTGTAAATTTGTTGGTGGCACCCATGTTATAAGAAATCTACCGTTTTTATTAGGTGAAAAAACCACTCTAGTATCAATGATACCATTTTCCCATTGGAAACTTCCAGCAGTTACAACAGCGGCAGATGATGCTTCTTCATTGTAATCTATTTGCTGATATATTTTTGTTAAGTTAAATAAAGACATTTTAGACTCGTCTCTAAACGCGTGTTTAGTTGTACGAGGAAATTGTCTATAAAATTCATTTAATCCGTCTTGGTCATCTTTAAGACCTTCTACCTCATTTTCCCAGTATTCAATAACCCCAATTGTGATTGGTGTTCCATGAGGTCCATACACTTTTTCTGATGGAGTTTCGAAGACAGGGTGGCCATAAGAATCAATGTATCCCTCGTAGTTCCACTCCATAGGAATGAACAAAGAATAGAGTCCTGAACGTGTTTGTCCATTAGCGTTTCTTTTTGTAACGTCTGAGTCATCATATAATTTTTTAAAATTTCTACCACCTTTATCTAAAGCGTTTGATGTTGATCCCATCATACACTTACCAATTACTCTACTACCTAATCTAAGGGTGGTTTTCGTAACTCGCCAGTTGTTGAGGATGTTGTTCGGCCTCTCCCACTTCCCCGACTCATCGTGGACGAGGAGCCTGAGTTTCTCCCCATCGTAGGCGTTATCCCCCGTGTTCTTCCAGTCGATTGTGGTGTCCAAACCTGATAAGGTTTCACCGGCTTCATCGCTGGTTTTGACGATACTTCTTCTTGTGAACTTGGACGCTGGTACCCTGTAGGCAAGCTCGGTCTTTGGACGGTCCATTCCGTCCTGGATAGGCTTGAAAAAGAATGGATAATTAACGGATATTGGTACAACCTTGTCGGTAAACATCTTCTTAGCATCGGCGCCAGATTTGGACAAAATCCCAAAACGTGCGTCGGTTGATATGGTCGCCATGTTAACGCACTCTCCGGATGCCATAAACGAAAAGCCAGAACGTCTGTTCTTGAGATAGGACATACCGTAACACCTGGTGTCTGCAACACATGCGGCCCAGAATATGAAAAAGAGACGGTTGGCCTCTCTAAAATCTGGCTGCCCAACATCAATCTTGGACCACTGCAAGTACATATAATGAGTGCCAGTAATGTAAGTAGGGATACCTTTATTAAAGTACCAGAAACCTTCTTCTCTACGAGCAAATTCTTCATCAATGTAATCATACCATTTTTCTTTAAAGTCCTCTGGATATTCTCTCCAGTCAAACACTGTTTTTATTTTACTTAATACTTTAGGATAATCAAACCTA
>JAAGZR010000348.1 GCA_024206155.1 Aliivibrio sp. | reverse complement strand
CCGCCTATCTCCGAATAAACCTTTTGACGTCATTATCAATGCGATTGATGAAGATGGCGAAATCGTAAAACTAGAAGCTCTGCTTAACGGTAAGGTTGTCGCAACAGCTACGCAACCAACATCAAGCAATCAATATAAACTAACAGTTCCAGGTCAGGCAGAAGGTGCTTATGAATTAGTCACAGCAGCTTATGACGACAAAGGTGCATCAGCGGCAACTGCACCAATTACATTGGCGATTACCGACCAAGATCTTGTCGTCGGACTGACATCTCCAGTTGATGGTTCAAAATTCACGCAGGGACGTAGCATTAAACTTGCCGCTGACGCAGAAAGCTTCGTTGGCTCAATTCAGTCAGTGACTTTCAAAGTAAATGGAACGGAGTTAGTCACACTCAATAAAGCACCATACGAATATGAGTGGGTTGGTGCACAAGAAGGAACCCACACTATTGAAGCTATTGCCATCAATACTGAAGGTGACACGCTAGCAAGCCCAGTGTCGACGATTGAAGTACAGGAAGCGAAACCAGAAACAGGTTTACGTGATAACCCTGACCGTTCAATTACTTATTTGACGTCGTGGGGACTGACTAATATTGAAGAACTACAAAAATCTCAAGGTGATGCATACTTCTTGTCTTTTGGTAAGTGGGACTCGAACGGAAACATTCAAGTAACGGATTCAATGATTGAACCAAGTTACAACGACTCTTGGATGGCTCCAGGCTACCAATCATGGACAGAGCTAAAACATAGCCACACAAATAAAACCATGATGGTTGCATTTGGTGGTCAAACACATGAAAGTATGTGGGCTTATATGGCCTCTCCTGCTGCACGCGAGTCAATTGCCAATGGTCTTGTTGAAATGATGAACAAGCCTTATCCAGTGTATAAGAAAAACCTTAAACCAGAAGAGATGGTTGGTAAATGTCTTGCGACGAACTGGTCTGGTGAGTGTGATTACAGCAAGTATCAACTGGCTGGCTATGTAAGTATTGATGGCATCGATTTCGACTACGAAAAAGCTGCGCGCCTTACTGAACAAGAGAACCGTAACCTAGAAGCGTTGATTGATCTGATTCGCACCAAAGTCGGTAAGAGTAAGCTTATCTCTTTGACAACTTACCATGTAGGTGCCGACCCTGTTGAGTGTGAAAATCCAAGCGTTATTGAAAACTGTTCATTCATCGAGCCAGATCGTTCTAGCCACCATGGTGAAGTTATATCACTACTTCAAAATACGAAAGATAGTGTTGATTTCTTCAACGTAATGACATACGACGCAGGTAAAAACTTCAAGTACGATGTTGCTATGGCAAACTATGCTAAACACGTAGGTGACCCATCAAAAATTGTGCTTGGTGCAACCATCAATAGCCAATGGGGGCCAGATGGTCGTTTTGTTGAAACTCGTGAAAATAATATTGAACGAGCAAAATGGCAGAAAGCTCAAGGATACGGCGGTTTCTTTATTTGGACGTTAGGCTCAAATACTGAAAGCCTTTCTATGCAAGAGCAAGTTGAATACTTCAACGAAATGATTTCTTACAATTAAACCATCGCTAAGAGGCGCTGTCTAAACGCAGTGCCTCGTCTTTGCTACTCGCTGGACACATTGCTAATGTGAAATTAAGCATAAACTTCGTTGTAGTGATCGATTCAAAGCAATTGCATATTGTGTACGAATTTAAGAGGTCTGAATCGTCAGCTTCTTTTTCATTATCTAACGCGCAACTAAGGATCCCTTACTTT
>JAAGZR010000347.1 GCA_024206155.1 Aliivibrio sp. | reverse complement strand
TAAATTGCAACGGTTCTTTGCTTTGACAGAGCTTTGTTACAATGAACTTGCCCGCTATATTGTTCGCTTATTTTTTAATGAAACCACGGACTGGTATCTCACAATGGATAGAACCAACTGGCAATATGGTCGAGCTAATATAAATATTTTAGTGCTCGGAATTTGTTATAAAGGCCGCGCTATTCCAATTCTCTGGACGTTGCTAAATAAGAAAGGAAATTCAAATACGCAAGAGCGCATTGAGTTGCTTAGTCGATTTTTAAATTTATATGGGCACAAACGAATAAAAGCCTTACTTGCCGATCGTGAGTTTATTGGTCAAGACTGGTTTACTTGGCTTAATAAGCAACAAATCCCGTTTAATATACGGCTTAAAAAGAATGAATGTACCACCAATAGCCGAGGTTTAAGCGTTTATATTGATGGTTTATTCTACCATTTAAGAGCCAACGAACGTGCTACTTTACAAGGACAACGTTTACTTTGGGGCGAGCAAGTTTACTTATCAGGCCTTCGTCTAACGGATGGTGAGTTATTGCTTCTGGCAACAAGTCATATAGAAGAAGAGCCGATTGATATTTATTCAAAACGATGGGAAATTGAAACACTATTTGAGTGTTTGAAAGGACGAGGTTTTAATTTTGAGGACACGCGATTAACAGAATTAGAGAGAGTGAATAAAATGGTCGCAGTGTTAGCGCTCAGTTATTGTTGGGCGCATAAAGCGGGAGAATGGCGAAGTGAGCAAGGTGATGGTCTCAAATATAAAAAGCATGGGCGTTTAGAGAAAAGCCTATTTAGACACGGGTTAGATTTATTACAACAGATCATGCTGGGCACATTCACTGAACGTCATACGATAAGGCGATGTATCAATTTGCTCAAACCAAGAGATGTTTCACCCCCTGACATCCCCTTGGTTGTTTTTGATTACTAAATTGTCGTGTACAGGGCGATTTAAGCATTAACTGATTTATATAATAATATCTTGAAGTCTCTTGCTTAGTTTGAGTAAAGAAAGCTTGTTGTAAGTGCATAGCTGTGAATTATTACTGTATTG
>JAAGZR010000346.1 GCA_024206155.1 Aliivibrio sp. | reverse complement strand
CTCGTTAAAGCTAATTGAGTTAGTTCTATTCCTGTCACTTCACCGTGTGGCACATATTCGCCAGACATTAAGATTATCGCGACGGTTGCAGAGCAAATAACAATCGTATCCATAAATACACCAAGCATTTGAACATATCCTTGAGATGCTGGGTGCGGTGGATATGGTGTCGCTGAAGCCGCAGCATTAGGAGCCGAGCCCATCCCCGCCTCATTCGAGAATAAACCACGTTTAATACCATTGATCATCGCTTGGGCAATCGCGTAACCTAAACCGCCAGCAGCTGCCTCTTGAAGACCAAATGCACTTTTGAAAATTAAAGCAATAACCCCTGGTAATTTTTCTATGTTGGTTAACATAATAAACAATGCTATTGCCAAATACGCTAGAGCCATAACTGGAACGACAATTTCAGCAGTTTTTGCTATCGTTCTAAAACCACCAAAAATAACAACCGCAGAGATAATAACAATCGCAATACCAACATAAAGAGGATCCCAACCAAACGCCGTTTGCATTGCACCTACAATGGAGTTGGCTTGTACCGCATTAAAAACTAAACCAAACGCAATAATTAAAAAGACAGAGAATAAAACGCCCATCCAGCGCATTCCCAATCCTTTCTCCATATAATAAGCAGGGCCACCACGGTAGTTACCATCGTCATCTTTAGTTTTATATAATTGAGCTAATGTGCTTTCTGCAAAAGAGGTTGCCATACCTAACATAGCAATTAACCACATCCAAAAAATAGCACCTGGGCCACCAGCAGTCAACGCCACAGCGACACCTGCCATATTACCAGTACCGACACGAGCGGCTAGACTAGTACATAAGGCTTGAAATGATGAAATCCCTGATGGATCTGATTTTCTACTGTTTTTCAAAACCGAAAACATATGACCAAAATGGCGGAATTGAATAAACCCTAAACGAACAGTAAAATAAATACCGATAGCGACTAATAAATAGACCAGTACTGAACCCCATAATAGGTCATTCAGCAAGTTAATAAGACTTGTCACACTTCCCTCTCAATTACGTCAATAATTTATGATTGCACACACTTATCACTATAAGTGCCCCTACTAGTCTTCCTTGTTATTGTCGATTATTTATTTGGATATTATGAAGAGTTAACTCTGCACAGTGCAACTCTATTCAGTTATTAGCAGTAAATCTAAATATTTACTCATCAAATAAGATTAACGGACTGAATGATGCTCAGTATTTACTAAAAAATCAATAAAAAACAGATGTTGTAGTTATGACACTTTTACTACAATCTTGGACTTGCCGTTCATTTTCACAACATAAAAAATCATACTATTGACATTTAAATCAATGCAAAAACATTAAAAAATAATAATTAATGTTGTTTAAGTTATGAAAATACGCCTCCACAACTATAGAAAACAGTAAGATATCAACTTTACTCATCCTCTCTATTTTTACTTGAAAAAATAATAAGCATCTCAATCCTTAGTATTGAAATAGACCAAAAACCCAATAAGAAAAAGAACCTACATTAACAAAAGTTAAACAAAAAAATATACCTTTATTCCGTATGGAATAGCTTGATCCAGAAGTCTTACGAGTTATTAATTAAAGTTAAAGTCATTTTAGTGACCGCTATCTCACATATTATTCATCAAAAAGAAACAAATGCGAAACAGTTCAAGGTCATAATCGGCACTCTATGATATTTAATAACACACGATGGTAGATAACTTACTCTTTGTAATGATTCATTATTTTGTAAAACGAGGTGCTTATGGATGGGTACACATTAAATGATTTATTAGCTACAAAAACATCAACAACTAAAAAGAAGCCAAAAAAACGTTTATGGCGAGAAATTGAAGCATTTCAAGATCGTCGTCAGCTATTACATGAATTAAGAGAACTCGATCCTTCATTCAAAGGAAGTATTGATGAGGCTTTCTTCAAATAAGACATCACATTAAATCACTAAACAAAAAAAGGAGAGTACGGAACTCTCCTTTTTAATTGACAACAAACCTACCTTACCTTTTCAGCCAGTACTAAATAACGTTTATCAATTATTTTACCAAATACGGGATCTTCTTCTTCAATCCAACTCCTTTCTAATTCCTCCCAATCATTGGTGGTCAGGTGCGCTTTAAGAAAAGGTAAGATCTCCTTTTCTTCAAGTTCAAGGTGTTGTCGTACTCGAGAGGTAAATGCTTTTAAGTGCTCTTTAAAAATATCCTTGGGAACAATCGCATCATTTAAAATCATCTCAATCGTTATCGAGAAGGCTTCAGTGCTGTCTGATAATGTGTGATGCTCTTGCAGTAAGTTATCCAACCCTTCATGCTCACCATAATGATCAATATAATATTGATATATCATATCCTCCTTAGGATGATGCATCTTCTCTGCGACAGACGACAGATAACTAACACTTTCTCGGATCACATTATAATTAACGCTCTTTTCATCTTCCAACCGAGACAGCTTACTCTCTAATAACTGAATGATACGATTAATATACCCATGCTCTTTATATATGCTTTCTATCAGCATCCTTTCCTCCCTACAGTCTCTTAATTTATTTAAGATAACTTAAGTGTATATCACTGAGATAAGAGCACAGGGTTTAGTTCAAAATTTATACAGCAAACTTATGAAACTGAATGCCAATTGATCTCTGCTAACTTTTTCGATTTAAGTAATTCATTCACTTTTGAGAAATGTTTACAACCAAAAAAACCACGATGAGCTGACAACGGAGAGGGGTGAGGTGCTTTTAAAATAGAGTGACGTTCCTTATCTATATTCCCACCTTTCTTTTGAGCATGAGCTCCCCATAATAAGAAGATTACACCTTCTTTATGTAAGTTCAGCTGCTCTATGATGCTATCTGTGAATGTTTCCCAGCCAAACTTAGCGTGAGAGTGCGCCTTGCTTTCTTCGACCGTTAATACTGTATTTAACAATAATACACCTTGCTTAGCCCAACTCTCCAAGTAGCCATGTTCAGGAATAGTAAAATCACTAATATCTTCGGCTAATTCTTTATACATATTACGCAATGAAGGCGGTGTTTTTATCCCAGGCAATACTGAGAAAGAAAGACCATGTGCTTGCCCTTCACCATGATATGGATCTTGGCCCAGAATAACGACTTTAACCTCATCAAAAGCAGTTAAATCAAAGGCAGTAAAAACATCTTTTTCTTGTGGGAACACATTTTTGCCAAGCGCTCTCTCTCTATCAATCTTTGCCATCATAGATTGGTAGTAGTTTTTTTCTTTTTCAGCCGATAAAACTGAATTCCAGGTCACTGTCATTATGCCTTCTCGCTCAGTTCTCTTAATTGAGATATTTCATCTTTCCAAATTTCAGGATCAATTGTTTCTAATATTAGAGGGATATTATTGAATCGTTCATCTTGCATGATGTATTCAAAACAATCCCACCCGATAGTTCCTTGCCCTAAAGAATGGTGACGATCTACACGGCTGCCTAACTCAATTTTTGCATCGTTAATATGCATACCACGTAAATATTGAAAACCAACAATTCGCTCAAATTCAGCAAAGGTATGATCACAAGCTTCTTTCGATCCTAAGTCATAACCTGCCGCAAAGGTGTGACAAGTATCAAGACAAATCCCTACTCGTGTTTTATCTTCAACCTGATCGATTATTTGAGCTAAATGTTCAAATTTCCATCCTAGGTTTGTACCTTGGCCTGCCGTATTTTCAATAACAGCAATCACATTAGGAACCGCTTGATGAGCTAAATTAATTGACTCAGAAATCAAAGCTAAACACTCATCTTCTGAAATTTTCTTTAAATGGCTTCCTGGGTGGAAATTTAATAACGTTAAACCAAGCTGATTACAGCGCTCCATCTCATCAATAAATGCCGCTCGAGATTTTTCTAACTTATCTTCTTCTGGAGCACCTAAATTAATAAGATAAGAGTCATGTGGTAAAATTTGATCACTTGAAAAACCAAAACGCTTACAGTTTGCTTTAAAATCAGAGATGACTTTTCTTGTTAGTGGCTTGGCTGCCCATTGACGTTGATTCTTAGTGAATAGTGCGAATGCATTTGCTCCTATTTGATAGGCTCTCTTCGGTGCTTGATCAACCCCACCGGCCGCAGATACGTGAGCTCCAATATATTTCATCTCTGTACTTTCCTTTCAAAATTAACGTCGTCACTATTATTACGATAAACACTTTATTTGTCAGTAGTTCTATCATTTTACTAATATTGAACCTTTATTTGGGCACCAACATAAAAACCATTTTGTTGTAATATTACTACAAAACAAGGGTATAACAATAAAGTGGTAGGTTACATTTTTCGTGCTACAGACTAGCTATATGGTACTTTATTGATTTAGAGCAAGGTTTATAAGATGAATTAATTATCAATTTTTGTAGTTTATTGACCTATATCAATATACAAAGTAAGGGTATCATGTATATAATGTGACCCATAAGATATTTACAAAATAACCACAAAGTGGACTAGGAGAAAGTAAAATGATCACAGGTATCCAAATTACTAAAGCTGCAAATGACGATCTTCTTAACTCTATCTGGCTACTAGATAGCGAGAAAAACGAAGCACGTTGTGTTGTTGCAACAGCAGGTTTTGAAGCAGATCAAGTAATTGCTGCAAACGAGCTAGGCGAATACGAAAGCCGTGACGTTGCAATTGAAAAAGCACCAAAAATCGAAGGTGGTCAGCACCTAAATGTGAACGTTCTACAACGTGATACATTAGAAGATGCTGTTAAACACCCAGAGAACTACCCACAACTGACTATCCGTGTTTCTGGTTATGCTGTGCGTTTTAACTCTCTAACAACAGAACAACAAAAAGACGTG
>JAAGZR010000345.1 GCA_024206155.1 Aliivibrio sp. | reverse complement strand
TAGCGTATATTTTAGTGTAATTGGCTAAAATTTAGTATCATTAATCAATGGTGGTATAATCCACTAAGGCACAATCAGCAGAAGGTAATTAAAAATGTCAATTAACAAATGGGAACCACCCGGTACGTGGGGACCAGTAACAGGTGGACTTATGACACAAACAAGTACAGGTACAACTTTCTCAATCGTTGCAGAATCTCCAGCAACCTTTAACGCGGCAGGCTACGCAGCTTTAACTTATGTTGAAGTAGGCGAGGTAACAGATATTGCAGAGATTGGCAGCGAAACAGCCAAGGTAGAGCACAAGCCGCTCAAAACGGGCATTGTTGAGAAGTTTAAAGGTTTCCGTGATTTCGGCTCTAGCTCTGTTAGCTTTGCTAAGTCAGCTACTGACGCAGGTCAAATCTTATTAGCTTCTGGTGCTGACGGTGCAAACATTAACAAGCAGCATTCAGTGTGTATTACATTACAAGACGGTACTAAAATGTACTTCGTGTGTAAAGTATTCAGCTTTAAAACTGCACCGGGTTCAGCGGATTCTATCGTTGGCAGTACTTCAAGTATTGAGATTGAATCAGTTATCGTTGAAGTGTAAGCTTAGCGATTAATAAAAAAGGAGCTTAACCGCTCCTTTTTTTGTGCTGGTAAAGCAGGGTAGTTAATTAAACGCGTCTAGCTGCTTTCCACCCTTGCCACATAGCGCTAACAATATCGACAGGGGAAAGTAAGTTATACCTATCATCTAAAAGACCCCAATCAACCAGCGTTTCGTCAGCATCAGGAATTGATAAATACCAGTCACGAAACAAGCTAAACTGCTTCTGTAGTTCGTTCTCATGTTCGAAACCTGCCTCTATTTGATCTTGTATTCTGCTTTCCATGTATTCCATATTTATTCTCTCTGTTGTTTAAGTCTGTTTAATGTAGCTCTTAATTTCATGCAATGCAACCTTTTTGTTTAATTAATTTCAACATGGTAAAATGTGCTCGGCTAGGTAGAATTACCGAAACGCGGCTTAATCCACCGCTTGCCAACTCTTTTTGGATTATAATTTAAGGTATAAAATTATGGATATTAGTAATTTATTCGCGTTAAGCTCGGCAGAGATTAAAATCAAGCACCCAATCACAGGTGATGTATTAATGGACGAGGGTAAAGGTAAAAACAAGCTACCTATGACCATCACTGTTATGGGTACTCATACGCGAGAATATAAAAAGCTTGCTCGTGAAGCTGGTTTTGCTGCAATCAAGCGCAACAAGAAACATGACATTGAAAAGATGTCAGTAGAAGAATTTGAAGCTATCACGAAAGAAAACGAAGAGGCAGCACTAGATTTACACGCTAAGGCTGTACTTGGTTGCAACATCGTAATGGACGGTGAAAAACTAAGTGGTTCGGCTGCTGATATTAAATTCATGTTCACTGATGAACGTACTTCGTGGATTTATGAGCAATTCAAAGCAGCGTTAGAAGACGAAAAGCTTTTTTTCAAAGGTTAAGTACAGAGCTTAACCTATACGCAAAGCAATTAGGGTGGCTTCATAGCTCCCCTAAAGAATACGCAAAAGAAGAAAACCCACGTTCAAGAATTGAAAAGCTTGAAGAAGATGACCCAGTAAGAGAATTACCGCCCTGTGATATTCACATAGCTGAATGTTTTGAGGTTATAGGGTTTTGCGATAAGAAGATGGGAGTTACAGAATTGACTTTTAGTGATGTAGAGTCGTTTTGTAACACATCTAGTTACACCTTGACAGGGTGGGAGGCTGAGCAGTTGGTTTTTATGTCTCGAGCTTTCTGTAGGATGTTAAGTGAAGCTAGTGATGATATAGCAGTACAAGCGCCATATAACTTAGCTGCTAGTGATGAACATGCACTACAGAAGAATAGAGATAAGGTTGCACAGCAGTTCATGGCGATGAAAAAGAAAAGGGCTTAATTGCCCTTTTTTATTATCTATGCTTTAGTCCAGCCTTTATGTTGTCGCGCCTTACCTGTTGCCACATTTCTCATTAAATCCCTATTTAGAACGTGCTTCTTACAGAATGCTGTCATATTGTAGATATATACAACCTCTCCGCT
>JAAGZR010000036.1 GCA_024206155.1 Aliivibrio sp. | reverse complement strand
TCTCTTGCTAGCCGCATCTAAACACAGAACTAAACCGTCTGTAACGATACGAGGACTATGAGCCAAACCCATTACGGCATTTCCTCCATTGGTTCCCACCAAACCTGATCTTCATTATTCAAGATCGCCAGAATCTCATCATGAGAATACTCTTGACTCTTGCTGGAGCAGGCAGTTACACTTGAAGGCATATCGCCCTCATATTTTACAAACGTCAAAGTCCCGTCTACACTGAAACGCAAAGTCTCAGCAGACGTTTCCATCACTTGAGTAAAGTCTATATTTGAGACATCACTTGCTGAAATAACAACGTAATGCCTGTGGTCAAACTCATCATGGCTCATAGTTTTCTCCTATATTCCGAACCTGTGTCTAGTAACATTAAAATTTTGTGTGATTTCTGTGGCGGTTAGTGCGCGGTTGTATACTAACGATAAGGCAATGTTACCAGCAAAAATTTCACCATTAGATCTAGCTCCAATCTTTAAAGGTGTAGATGTATTTTGAACACCAGTAAAAGATCCGGCAGAATTATCTGAAACGCTCAACGAAACGCCGTTTTTGTAAATACTCATTCCAGAGATTTCTTGAGTGCCGTCAGAAACTGCAACAAAGTTTGCCCAAACTCCTTGATCTATCGCTGAATTTGCAGAAACACCTCTGTATGCGCCAGTTGAATTATCCGTTAACCTAAAGGCAACTTGATTATTATAAGAATGAAACACGTATTCGCCAGCAGTCAATGTATTTCCTTTAGATATAAAACCCTTACTGCTACTTATAGTAGAAGAAGTCTTTAACCAGACGGACAGAGAAAAGGCGCTATTAACGAAAGAAAATAAATCATTATCAGGAATTTCAACTCTATCATCACTTCCATCAAAAACTATACTACCGCCCTTGTCACGATCAAACGTAGGATTGTTTGTCAGCGTTCCGTCATTGCTACCTTTAAGGTCACGCCACGTAGTCCCACCATTATATGACTCCTTAACACCAGCATCCAAATTCAAAACCAGCCCGTCTTGAACGATACCTTTAGTCGCTTGATAGATTGTGGAAGATCCGTATGCTACGCCCATTACAAGTACCTCTCCTTCGT
>JAAGZR010000344.1 GCA_024206155.1 Aliivibrio sp. | reverse complement strand
TCAGCCACACCATCAAAGGTAGCAACCTGTGTAGTCTTGGTGTTGAGTGCAGGAACTTTAACAGAGCCATCTACACTAAACCCATATTCGTGATTCCAAGACTCAATGCCGTCTAACGTAGAATGAGTAGCACCAACTATTGCTCCATTTGCTCCATTACCACTTACATCATAAGCTACAGAACCAGAGCCTTCTGCTAAAGGTAGGTGAAGGTTTGCACCAACTGAAGAGTTTGTTACAGATACATTAGATATTTTACCATTCCAAACTAATCCAGTAGTCCTAGCACCGATCTGAAACCCATATGTGCCTCCGTGTCCACCAGCATTTCTCACTGTGGAGTTGGTTTGTGTTGTTCCATCTGTTAAGTTTTCTAAAACAAAGTTTGTTGCTTGACCACTTTCATTAAATGTTACTGTACTTCTATATACTTTGTTTTGCTCTATAGGAAAAATTTCAACAGCAATACCATTTAATTTTAAATAACCATTTTGAGTCCACAACCTATAAGATGTTGAACCACAAGAATGAATCACTTGAGTTCCTGCTGATTCCTGCTTAAAAGTTGCTGTAATAACACAAGAGCCAAAGTTGTTCGTGGTATTTGTTGTTAAATCCACACCGCCCGCAGAGTCAATTGATACTCTATCTCCGCTACCATCAAAGTCGAGGCAGTTGACCCCAGTGAGGTTAGCATCCGCACCCTTGCTATTTGCAAGCGTTTTGCCATCTGTTGTGGGGCTACGGAGCCAAGACGTAATATTGGTGAAGGAAGGCAACAACCCTCCAACACCAGAACCAAATGAACCGAAGCTCGCTCCAAACGAACCAAAGTTCATTATACTTCTCCGATTGACACCACGTTAATAATTGCAGAGGTAGCAATACGCTCACCTTCACGAACTATAGTAGTGTAAGAACTCCCGAATGTAATAAGCTTGCCGAGGCTGTATCCAGTACCAGTCCCATCAGGAACAGTAGTTGTTCCATTAGGTGTTACTGAAACATAAGCATCTGACGCTGTTGGTGTAATTACAACGTGCCGATCACTACCAGCATCCCACACAGTAGTAGATGCCGCCGCTAAGTTTTGCGCCTGTGATACATTCAAATGTGCATACTGCATATTGTTATTGTATCTGTCTTGTGCTAACATTATATCTATCATACCTTACCTAACCTTTCTATTTGTAAACCGTTGCTCCAATAATTGTAAAAGTTCCCGAAGTAACAAAATCCATTATAATTTTAACATAACTTTGACCAGCATTTATTGGAACGGTAACAACCGCTTGGTCAAATCTTTGAGAGTCGTCACCGGCACCTTGTTGCATTCTCCATATTATATCCGGATTATCTATAGCATCAGGGTAACTACACTTAACAGTAGAAGTACCACCTTGATCGTAATCTGTTTGCAAATAACATCTAATATGTAATTGTGAAATATCAGATGTAACTAAATT
>JAAGZR010000035.1 GCA_024206155.1 Aliivibrio sp. | reverse complement strand
CAAACACTTAATAACTTAATCACGAATCTATCGCCAGAGATCATGCCCTACCAAGGTAAAGGCAGTAACTTGTTAGCCGCGATTAATCAAAGTATTGAGATGATGAAAAAATCAGGCCATCAACAAGGTGATATTGTTGTTTTAACTGATGGAATATCAAACCAGCAGCTTGATAAAGTGATGAGTCGTGTTAAAGGCACTAAATGGCGTATCAGTTTATTAGGCATAGGAACTAAAAATGGTGCGCCAATTGAATTGCCTTCAGGTCAGTTGCTCACCGATTCTTCAGGTAAAACGGTTGTCGCGACTTTGGATTCCGACCCACTAGTAACACTGGCGCAAGCAACCAATGGTGTAGCGCAGCTTATTCAATCAGATAACAGTGATATTGAAACCATTGCTCGCTTAACTAAAACGCCTTTAGAGCAAGTGACACAAAACAGCGATACCCAGGTGAATAGCCGTGCCAATCATGGCTATTGGTTACTTTTCCCATTGGTATTTTTCTCACTGCTGTCTTTTAGAAAAGGAATGTTCTTAGCGTTATTGTTGGTGTTATTGCCTGTCGATAAGTCCATGGCAAATACTGATATATCAAGCCACTTACTTTCTGATGATTACACCGCTCATCAACAATTTGAGCAAAAGGATTATAAAGCAGCAAGTGAGCAGTTCAAGTCCAAACAATGGAAAGGGGCTGCTCAATATAAAGCTGGCGATTATAAAGGGGCAATTGAAAGCTTAACGGGTCTTGAAGATGCTCAATCTCAATATAATCTTGCAAATGCCTTAGCTCAAAATGGTCAATTGGAAGAAGCGAAAGAGAAGTATGAGTCTTTATTAAAAACCGATCCTGACATGAAAGATGCGAAGAAGAATCTTGATATCGTCAATAAGGCGCTAGAGCAGCAACAGCAACAAGACGATAAGAATAAACAATCGGATCAAAATAAAGACGACAAGCAAGATAAAAAACAGGATAAACAAAACCAAGAGAATAAAGACAGCAAAGACGGTTCTGATCAATCTTCAGATTCAAAAGACTCACAATCTCAAGATTCACAGCAGAATCAGCAGAATCAGCAGAATCAGCAGAAAAATGAATCTCAATCTGATGATGAATCACAGTCAAATAAACAAGATAAGTCAGAGGCTTCTTCTCAAGAGCAGCAACAAAAAGATCAAGCTAAAAAAGAACAAGAGAAAAAAGATAAAGAACAAACTGCTCAAGCTCTTGATGAGAAAGAGAAGCAGCCTAAATCGGACGAAGAAAAAGAGCGACAAGCTCAAATGCAATCACAACAAGCAAAAGCCGACAGTGACGCAATTAAAACCGATCCTCGTCTACAAAAATTAGAGCAATCAGGCGCAAAAGAAGATGAGCTGCTGCGCGCCCTATTGTATCTGCAAGCAAAACAACAAGAAGCACCACAAGCTTCTGAGAATGAATGGTAATTTAAATGAGTATAAGACAAATCAGTCCCTACTCTACGATAAAGAGTTCAGCAATGAAGGCTTCTATGAAAAAGACTGCACTGATAAAGAAAGTAATCTTATTTGCAACGTTATGCGTTAGTGGTATCTCGGCAAGTTACGCACAGGCCATTGCAACGGTCAGTAAAAATCAAATCACTGAAAACGAAGTGATTCAATTAATGGTGTCTGTCGATAAAAGCGCAGATCAAAGTAAATTTGATCCAAGCCAACTCGCACCTGATTTTCGCAGTGGCCAAGTTAGCTTTGGTAGCTCACGTTCATTAGTTAATGGAGATTACAGCGTACAAAGTCAGTGGACGGTTTCTATTGCCCCAACAAAAATGGGCACGCTAACCATTCCCAGCATGAACGTCGCTGGTGAAAAAACTAATCCAATAACGATTCGTGTAACTAAAGATGCGACGGCTCCAAAAAGCAGTGACATAATCAAAGTCAGTGGTGAGCTAACAAAGGATGAATTGTATGAAGGTGAGACCGCTCAATTTGATGCCAAAATTGCTATCTTTGCCGATATTCGTCGTTTAAAAGATCCTAACATCATTACTCCACAAGGATCTGGTATTGAGTTCTCTCCTATTGGTGAAAGCAAACAATATCAAACCGTGATTGATGGCCTGCAAGCAACTGTGGTTGAACAAGCCTTCAGCGTCAGTGCAAACCAAGCTGGAAAATTAACCTTTGATGGTTTGGGTTTTACTGGTGGCTTAGTTCAAACTGACCGTTATGGTCGTAGTACTAAATTAATTCCACTAAATATTAGTCCTAAACAGTATCAATTAACCGTATTAGCAAAACCTGCTGATTTCACAGGAACTTGGTTACCGACTACGGATTTAAAATTAGGGCAGCAATGGTTAATTGATGGCAAGCGATTAGCTAATACCACAGTAGAAGCAGGTACTGCCATTACTCGTCAAATAACCTTAATGATGTCTGATGTCCCACCAGAGAAATTACCAAAGCTTGATATTGATTATCCTAAATCGGTTCGCATGTACGATGAGAAACCCGT
>JAAGZR010000343.1 GCA_024206155.1 Aliivibrio sp. | reverse complement strand
GATAAAGTTAAGAACGTGTTTAAAACTTTCAAAGAGATTAATCAACTAGAGCTTGTTAATCAAGCTGGTATACGTCAACAGTATATAGATCAATCAGTTAGTTTAAACCTAGCGTTTCCTTCAGAGGCTACACCTAAGTGGATTAACCAGGTTCACATGGATGCTTGGAAGAAAGGTATCAAGACCTTGTACTATATGCGTACTGAATCAGTACTACGCGGTGACATTGCTAAGCAAGCTATGGATCCTGACTGTGCTGCTTGTGACGGATAAAAAAAAGGGCTCTCGTTTGAGGGCCCTTTTTTTATTAGGAACTGTTGGGTATGGTACGCCCAGTTTATTTTTGTTCCTTATTTTTTCTTTTTCTAGCTCTTTCACGTAATAAAGCTTTTGCTTCTTCACCAGGAGTATTTAACAGCTGTCTATCTGAAGCTTCTTCTAGTTTAGAAGTTGGTTTTATTTTACCTTTGTTTTCTAAAGGACTACCATAGTTTATAGGTGTGCAGTGTTTTGATGTAAACGGTTTCATTATCTATATTTTTTAAACATTAATTTATATAGCAAGCTATTCCAAGCTGCTTGTAATTTATCTACTAATCTCCGCATGGCTTTCCTGTTGCAACGTTAATCCAATTTTCACTTTCAAACCAATCACGTAGTGTAGCTCCTTTTTTACGAGCACCTTTTACGTTTGATTTACTAGAGCGTTTATAATCTCCTTTAGCAGCCGCAGATCTTTTAGCTCTAATTACTTTATCTTTTTCAGCCTTACTCATTGATCTTACCTTAGAAGCAGGCAGGCAAACTTTCTTAGTTCCACCACCTTTTACTTTAGATTTTTTATTTAGCGGTGACCTAAGCTCACCCGCGTTAGCTAAAGCTTTATCGTTACCAGTACCAACACCATAAGCTGAAACTCTTTGTCTCATCTTATTAGTCTCAGGGCTGTGTAACACGCTAGCATAACAATGCTTCAAAGGGCTTTCGTTTAACTTTCTCATTACTTTTTCTTCTTACTTTTCCCCATTTTACCAGGTCCACCAGCTTTAGTACAACGCACACCCCAACCTGAGGCGTATGCTGATGGCCATACTTCAAACTTCTTTTTTGCTGCTGCTTTACAAGGTCCACTAATCTTTCCCATAATTATCTTTTATAAATTTTTCTTTTAGTTTTTCTAGGTTGTGGTTTATTATTTTTCTTATCTTCAGGTTCTTCTATACTCCATTCAGGCCAACCACCTATGAGAGCTAGTCGCTCCCAAAGCTCTGCATCTGACTCTGTAGCCGCTATAACATTATTAACTTTTCTTATAGCTCTGTCAAGCGGTACATTTGTAGTTGCAGATATAACATTTGCACCTGCTAAATACGCTGGGTTATCTATGCTAAACCCTTTGCTAAGCATTTCGTCTTTATCCCATTGATAAGATCTTGCGGCTTGATTTATTTTAGAAAGCTTAGAAGAAACAGGTGGAGATATTTTAGTAAGCTCATAACCCACTTTCTCAAGCTTAGGCATTTTCTTTTCTTGCTCACGCATGATACGTATAATAGCATTTTTACCTACAGATATTGCAGCGCCACCTACACCTGTTCCACGTAATATAGAATCAGCCATACCATTAGCTACATCAACATATTTTTTCTCGTACTTTTCATCATCAGCATCAGCTTCACCAAAAGCTATAGCAAACAAACCTTGTTGCAGTGAGTTGAATATTAAATTCTGTACGGTGGTGTAATATATAATTTTACTAATGTTTGTTTTAGCGTCTCCTCTGCCAGCTTTTAAATCTTTAATAGCTTTATCTGTCAACCTTACATACTGTGCAGGAGTGTTACCGTATGCAAGTATAGGACGGCCTAGTGGTCCTGCTTGTTGCATTGATATTCTATCAGGTCTTGACGACTGCTGAGACTCTTCAGCTGTCTCTCTAAAATCTTCAAATGCTTTAGCCTCTGCTTCAGCTGTACTTAGTCCTTGCTTTTCGTAAGTCTTAACTCTGTTGCGATAAAACGTAGCGCCACCAGATGCAATAGCAAAGCTATCAGCTATTTGTGTAGGTGTAAAGCCAAATTGTAATAATCTATTAACAACACCTCTTGGTCCGTTTTTATTAGCAGCTTCTGCAATATCAGCTTCGTTAACATTCATACGTAAACCACCGCGACGTTCTTTTAAGAAGTCAGAGTTCATTAAGTATTTAAAGTCTTTCCAGTATTGTTTCTGGTTACCAAAAGCTTTAGCTGCTTTAAGCGGGTTGTTATCCGAGAAGTTAACAAAGTTAACTGATGATAACGTTTGTAGCAAAGCTGATCTTGTGTTGAAGAACATTGTTACACCGATACTACCGTTAAGCCAGTCTGTAAATTTACCTGTTAAGCTATCGTCTGAGAAAGATCTGTTACGACCAGTTTTCATGCGTTGTAAACTATTCTCTATAGCTTTACGATACTTCTTACCATACGCAGCCTCAAGTTTGTTTAAGTTTGCTTCACTAAAAATTTCATCTACATTTGTCTGCCACTGCTCTAAATACTTAGCGCGTTTAGTAGTGTTAAGACCTTCTAATAAGTCAGTTGTAATACTACCAGTAAGCCATGTTTCTTTTGGCTTAGCATATCCATCACCCTTGTTTATTGCAACTAATTGTTCTGCAAAAACTTTTAATTCAGGATTATTATTGACAAACTCATTTAATGTTTTTAAATCTGCTTTACTAACACCTGGTACTTCCATACCTTGCAAAGTGTTCCAAGTATATACTCTTACAGCTTGTTCTTTAGTGTAAGGTTCGCCTGGTAATTTTTTACGTAAGTCTTTAGGTATAACTCCAAGTTCTTTTTTCAAAGACTTATAGTCATTCATCATGGCAACCCTGTCTCTTGATATATCGTTTACACCTCTAGCAAACGGATCAATAAGGTTGTACTTGTACCAAGCCATTTGTTGATCACCTAGTTTTCCTTTACCTAACGTTTCATATAATAAACCTGTAAAGTCTTGAGCTGAGTAAGGTATACCTTTAAATATACTACCTTTGCTAGCACCAACGACTTGGGCTTTAGCTCTGCTATATACTTTATCAGCACCAATACCAGTTTTGTTTTCTATAATATCGTTAAAATCTTTGCTAAGATTTATCTCTTTAGCATATCTAACTTTAGCTTGCTGTGTTTTAGAATTAACATCAAACACTTCTAACGCATCTCGTACAGCTTTTACATTTTTATATGCATCATCTACAAAGAAAAAGTCATTATAACCCTCTGATGCTTTACCGGTTATCCACCTGCCTTTGGCCTGAGCCTTGCCATCTCCTAAACCTACAATGTTTTCAATAGGAATTTTAACGCCAAGCGCATCCATAAATTCTTTAATAGGACCAGCAGCGTCAGCAGGTCTGGCTGTAAGTATAAACACATCTTCAGCACCACGTTTAGCTACAATGTTTTCTATAGCTTTAAACACAGGACCTTTCTTACCGTCGACTACTTTACTAAACTCTGCAAAATCAAATGTAGCTCCTTGAGCTTCTAGCTCTCCAGCTCTTTCAGCAAACTGCGTAGCGTTTAGTTTACCAGTCTTACCATCAGGCATCTCGTATATAACCTTGCTATTAGATCTAGCTAATGTATCGTCAAAATCAAATACACGTATTTTTTTAACTGGTGCCTTAGGATCTCTAGCCACTTTTAAAGCTTTGTCTAGTGTGCCTAGTTCCTCTATTACTTTTTCATTACTTTGTTTTTCAGTAAAAGATAATGATGGTGGTAGCTCACCGTTATTTTTAGTTTCAGCTTTTGCTTTACCTTCAGAAAGCTCCACATATTTATTTATTAATTCTTGAGCTTGCTTTCTAGTAACAGCTTTAGATCCTTCTAAAAAACCAGCTTCTGTACGTATCACATCGTATATTAAATCTCCCGCTTTATTTATAACGTTAAGATTTTTTTGATATTTTTTAGGCACTTGAACATTATATCTAGCAGCATCTGTTATACCTTCTCTTACTATGGTAAAAGGATCAAGTGTAACGTATTCATTATAAGCTCTTATCATAGGATCTATAACATTAGAATAATCACCTGATTTTTCAGCTTGTTTATAACTTTCTACTTGTAAAGGGTGGAAATCAAATTTACCTCTCCATTGTTCTGCTGATTCACCTTTTTTTGTTTTTGTATATGTGGTATCTAATTTATTAGAAGCGTCTTTACTTAATTTTAATTGAAAGTATTGCTTCTTAGCCATATCTTTAAAAGAATTAAAAGCTTCTCTTGAGCCTGTAACTGCTTTTAAAAATTCATTCATAAAAGGACCATACTGCTGCATATGCTCTTCCCATGTTCTTTGACCTTCTTTTAAACCTGTTTGTCCACCAGTCAGCGTCGCTGCGTCTCTAAAAGGGTTTTGATTTGAATTATAACTATAAGTTACAAAAGCTATTTCAGGTAAAAGATTAGGATTTTTTTCATATATTTTTCTATATCCTTCAAAAAGTAAATCTATTCCTTTATCTATTAAAGCTTTATCTTTTGTGTTTTGCTCAGCGCTAAATCTTTTGTGTGTTAAAGCTCTTTTAATAGCTGTTATATCTTCACTACTAAATATACCTTTTTTATTTGCAGTTTTTATTTCTTTTCTTAATTGATTTAAAATACCAAGCTCTCCAACAGCTACAAGATCCGCGGTATCTTTATACTCTTTGCTATTTTCACCATATTTTAGAGCGGCTCTACCTAGCTCTGTTACAAATAAATAACCTCCACCTATAGCACCACCACCTTTTTTCTTTGATCCGTCTTTTTTATAACTGTAAGCTCTGTTGCCAGCAGTACTTAAAACTTTAGCAACTGTTAGTATCTCATTTGTTAATTCAGAACCAAAGATCTCTAAAGCATCACCTTTAGCAAAATTTGTTATTTTTTCTAAACCGTCTTTACCTACAGATATTAATTCAAAACCTTTGTTTTTAACTATTTCTTGTTTGTTTTTCATCACACCTTTTACAGGTGGAGTTGTTTCTTTTATATCTTTAGCAAACCTAG
>JAAGZR010000034.1 GCA_024206155.1 Aliivibrio sp. | reverse complement strand
TGACGGCCCTAACTCTGTGATACTTGTTTCTATAGCTTTTGATAAGGTTGCGCTTATTTGCTCTGTAAAGCTTGGCCCTGATTCTGTGATAGAAGCAGTTAAGCCACTGCTAGCTTCTAGGAACGCACCTATAAAAGTGCCGCCTTGTCCGGCTGTTGCTAGAGTTGACGTTGCTTTTATTCTGTAATCACCGCCAGCATAGTCCACCATCTCAGACGTAGTGTCAGTATTTATTGTGTTATTACTACTGCCTGTGCCAAAATCTGAAGTAGGGGCGTTTTGCTTAATGTAACAATAATTAACTAACGTATCTGAATTCGTGTAATTTCCGCGCCCTAACAGCCAGTCATTAGCTATAGAATTAGAGTTTAAAATAGTTAAAAGAGTTTCTGCTCTTATAATCAACCTGTCGGTGACTGTAGTGTTAGATAAATTGATATTGCCTTGAGTTGCACTTACTAGCCCGTCAACTTTTGCAATAACACTATTGATTAGTGTAAGAGACTTGTCTGCGGTGTAATATATAAATCCATCAGGCATCAAGCACCGCGTTAGCGTGTTATTGCCTGAATTTTGTATTGTGTAAGTGTTGGAACCCAAGTCCCATTCTATATCTTCAAAGTCAAGGTTTGACGAAGGGGCTAGGCACATTCTAGTTCCGGCTGTATTGCTTAAAACCCAGCCATCACCGATCTTTCCCGTTACAGCCTTGTCACCTCTAAGTAGGCCGCCATTAGGGAATGATTGGTTCGGCCTAAATAGAGACGTCATTGTAACGTCCTCTAAAAGCTCGCCTACAGCCCTATCACCATCGTTTATATTCCCCTCGCCGGCGGCCCATAAAATAGGGTTTGCGTAATCACCACCAGTTCCAATAGTTTTTATACGGTCAGCCATTATCGTTCTCTAATGTATTGCTTTAACGTATCTAACGTCACGGTTACTCTTCCGTTTGTTAGTAACTCTAAAAAAAATGGGTCGCTTTCTTCCACGGGCTGCAAGAATTTAACTTTGTTAAAAGACGAGTCTGAAAGGTCATCTTCTAGCAGTGACTCAATGGTTTCGTTATCTTTGTTTGCATCACTAACGATAATAAGTACGTTAAATCCTCCTTGATTCTCTACCACTCGGCCAAGATAATCACCCTCGTCATAAGCAGCCAAGCAGTCGCCTGTATATGTTGGGGGGTTGGTGAATCTTTCGACAACTATCTTACAAGACATAGCTAACCTATTTGTTTTCGTTTATTTCTTTATTTGCCGACAATGCCATACCCTGCGGCAGATATACAAGCCAAGAACAGCAAGCCAATAGTAAAAGGAATGACTTTTTTACCTATAAAATCATCCATCCAGCCTTGCCATTTCCTTGCTCTTTCTACGACCGGCTTATCTTCCTTTTGATAGTTCTTAATATGATCTAAAAGCGTCTTGTTTATTTCAATTTGCTGTTTATCTCTTTCTTTTCGTGCTGATTCTATAGCTATAAACTCGCTGAATTTATCATTTAAATTTATTAGCGAAGTTTCA
>JAAGZR010000342.1 GCA_024206155.1 Aliivibrio sp. | reverse complement strand
TTCGTTAGTAAACGAGGTAAGAATGAACGCCCATCTATTTTCTCAACATCACCAATCGTCGTAATTACAGCTCCTTTCTCTTGGGCATCATCAAGATAGTTATTTAGACGATTATATTGAGCTTGATTAATAATATGACTGTATTCTCGTCGTCCTTTTTTCTCAGGGAAAGCTTGTAAAAATCGACGAGAATAAAGCGAAATAAAGTCATCCACTTTATTTTTAGGAACAAAGACATAATCAGGCGCAACACAAATTTGGCCTGCATTCATAGACTTGCCAAGCATAATCGCATCTACCGCTGAAGTTAAATCGGCATCTTCTGCGATGATCACTGGCGATTTCCCACCTAGCTCAAGAGTCACAGGTGTCAGATTTTTAGCCGCAGCACTAGCGACGAGCTTACCTACTTGAGTTGAGCCAGTGAACAAAAGATGGTTAAAAGGCAATTGCGAGAACTCTGCCGCGACATCCCCTTCACCTTCAATAATACAAACGTGCTGAGAAAATTCGGCAAACAAACGACGAAGTACTCGATTTGTTTCTGGTGTGTATTCACTTAACTTGACCATGACACGGTTTCCCGCAGCAATTGCAGTCACAATAGGCGCAATACTTAAATAAATAGGAAAATTCCAAGGAACAATAACACCAACAACCCCAAGCGGCTGATAACACACCGACACCTTTGAAGGAGAAAGCAATAATCCTGCATGACGCTTTTTAACTTTAAGCCATTTAGGCAAACGCTTAAGCGTATAATTGATGTGTTGAATGGAAGGCATCAAATCACAAATACTTGAATCAAAATGACTTCTAAATCCATAATCTTGTTCAAGTGCAGAGACTAAAGCGTCTTTTTCAGCTAAAAGCGCCGCTTTTAATTTGATAAGTAGTGATAGCCGATCTTCTTTTACAGGGTAAGGAGACGCTTGATATGCCTGTTGAAGCTGCTCAAATTCATACGATAAATTAACAACACTGCTCATGGTCTAAGTCCATTTATTGGCCAAAAAATCATTATAGCAATACCATTTAATTCGCGAAATCATTCTACTTTAGGCCTGTGCTCTTCTTCTCTTTTTTAAATAACTCATTGATCTTTTTTTAACAAGGCTGTAATGATATAGAGATAGTAATAACTGTGAGAACAATAATAATGAATAAACCAACCAATATTACTCTGTCCCCACAATGGGAAGATCGCATAAGTAACGAACAAAAGTTACGTCGTAATGATCAGCGCAGCGTTTTTCAACGAGATCGTGCTCGTATTCTCCATTCTGCTGCTTTTCGTCGCCTTCAAGCAAAAACTCAAGTTCACGGCCCAGGCAGTGCCAATGATTTTTATCGCACGCGCTTAACCCATTCTTTAGAGGTTTCACAAATTGGCACTGGTGTAGTTGCACAACTTAAATTAAGACAGCCCGAATTTCGTAATCTATTAACCTCTACCAGTTTAATGGAAAGTATCTGTTTAGCTCATGATATAGGTCACCCTCCTTTTGGTCATGGCGGTGAGATTGCGCTTAACTATATGATGCGTGATCATGGTGGGTTTGAAGGTAACGGGCAGACGTTACGGATTTTAAGTAAGTTAGAACCTTATACTGAACATTTCGGTATGAACCTAGCAAGAAGAACCCTACTTGGCGTTCTTAAATACCCTGCATTTTTAGACCAAGTTCACTCTAGTTTCCACCCTGAACCTGTCACTAACTTACGTCACTTAAAATCCATTGAATGGCATCCACCGAAAGGCATTTACCGTGATGATGAACAGATCCTAAATTGGGTTTTGACCCCACTATCTGATCACGATAAAGCCCTACTATCTACGCTTCGGTTCCAAAAAGAAGGCGATAATAGCCATAGAAAAACACGCTTTAAATCCATTGATTGCTCAATCATGGAGCTAGCTGATGATATTGCTTATGGTGTTCATGATTTAGAAGATGCAATAGTGATGGGGATTGTCACTCGTAACCAATGGCAAGAATCTGTAGCAAGTAAACTTGCCGAGTGTGGTGATGAATGGTT
>JAAGZR010000033.1 GCA_024206155.1 Aliivibrio sp. | reverse complement strand
CTCAGCAGACGTTTCCATCACTTGAGTAAAGTCTATATTTGGGACATCACTTGCTGAAATAACAACGTAATGTCTGTGGTCAAACGCATCATGGCTCATAGTTTTCTCCTATATTCCGAACCTGTGTCTAGTAACATTAAAATTTTGTAAAACTTCTGTGTCAGTAAGCTGTGTATTATAAATCTGAACAGAACCAATATCTACTTCTGCGTAGTCCGTGTATATAGCAGGGACATTAGAAGACCCCCTTCCGCCCACTCTTAAATATCCCGTACCACTATTAGAAGATATAGCAGTTATTCCAGTGGTAGAAGTAATCATAGCTCCAGCCCGATAAAGTTTCATTGAATTACCCGCAGACCAACTACCAACAACGTTTTGCCATGTGTCATCCCAATAATTATTATAATAATCTAAATTCTTCTTACCATTTCCTTGTATTTCAAACCTAAAACCACTACCAACCTTCATTAATAAAAATCCACCAGCACCCCACCCACCACCATTTCCAATTAAAAGCTGGTATCCACCCGTTTGTGTGTTTGGACCCTTGAACCACAAGCTCACGGTGATACCAGTAGAAACTTGCGTTAGATCGAAGTCTCCAAGGTCAATAAAATCATCTGTGCCATCTAGAGTAAAACACCCACCGTTATCTTTTATGAATGACGCTTGATTTTCTAGTGTTCCGTTATCATTACTCTTTAAATCCCGCCACGTAGTCCCACCACTATACGACTCTTTAACCCCAGCATCCAAATTCAAAACCAGTCCGTCTTGAACGATACCTTTAGTCGCTTGATAGATTGTGGAAGATCCGTATGCTACACCCATTACAAGTACCTCTCCTTCGTCGATAAATAGTTGCGGCGGATTTCATCATTTGTTAAAGCTCTGTCGTAAAGCCTAGCTAGATAAAAATCAGCATTAACCCCATCATAATATCCATTTCCATGACCAATATTAGAAATATTGCAAGTTAAAGTTCTGTTAACTTGTGTTGTGTTTCTTACATTTACCGAGTTTATGAATAAGTTTATAGCGCTACCACTAAATCTAATACTGTAGTAATTTATAGCGGATAATGAAGCCTGATATGATAAATAGCAAGGCATGTAGACGGGGCCATGACCAAAGATTTGTATGGCGTTGGTTCCGATAGATATGCACGGAACAGCATTTGAACTATTCATATTTTCCGCATTGAATGGAGTTCCAAAAATATATTTTTGACCAGTAGTTCCGGGGTATCCAGAGTTACCTTCTGATTTTATCGTTATCGTGTCGTAAGGTCTACAAACAAAATCAACTGTAAATTGCGACCTCATTTTAGGGTAGTAATACGCCACATCCCTAGTTAAACCATCATACCCCCCTGTATCTGCAACGCCCTTTACTTGTGTTAAGATATAATCATCAGTACCATCAAAAGAGAGATGGTCATTATTATAGGTTGGTTCGTTACCAACTACGCCTGAAACACCCGTCGTTAGCTCAAACCACTCCGTACCAGATCCAGAATAAGTCTTCTTGCTTGCAAAGTCACAGCAAAATACAATCCCGTCTGTAACTATTCTATTGTTATAAGTTACGCCCATTACCACTCCACCTTCAATTTTTCCACGTCTTTTCTTTCCCCATATATAACATAGTCATAACTACCCTTCGCGCCACCAACTTTTATGTAATTCTTACCCTTTTCTTCTACATAAAGCGCTTGGTAATAACCAACAGGAGTAAGGCTAACTGTAACAGTAGATTGATCTACTAATGTTGACCAGTAATCTGGCAATGTAATAATATTAGAACCGCTAGTACCTCTTACATAAACACCATTTTCTGGACCCTCCAAAGAAGCATACTGTAATTTCATACCTTCTTTTGTTGGATGATCTATCAAGAACGACTTAGTAGTTGCACTAAATGCGCCCTCAACATTAAGATTTATAAAGTGACCGCTTCCGCCGTGAACATTTATCTTATCTGCACCATCTATAGTAATACCACTACCGGCAGTCAAGCTAGATCCGCCACCACCACTTTCAGCTTCCCAATTAGGCAAGTTGCCGTTCATTTTTAGGATGTAATTGTCAGTGCCTTTTGCTAGTCTAGTGAATTTAGACCCATCATGAATAAGTATATCCCCCTCGGCATTTGAGCCGAATGAAATATTCGCAGTGTTTCCAGAAGCGTAAGTCGCCGCACCAGAGCTTGCAATTAGCGAGGTGGCTGTACCGGAAGCCGAAAGAAGCGCTGTGATGTTGCCTTGATTTGATATAGCCTG
>JAAGZR010000341.1 GCA_024206155.1 Aliivibrio sp. | reverse complement strand
GAAGCTGAGGCGGAAAAATACGAAGGCTTATATGTTGATATGAGTGACGCGAAGCAAAGGAAATTTGTTAAAGATAACTCATCTTCTATTAAATCAATTTTAAAAGATATTGATAGAAAGCGCATTGATATTAAAAAGCAATACAATGCTTCAGTAGATAGCGAAGCCGCAGCAATAACAGCGCGACTACGAAGCGCAAACAAGCATTACACGTTATTAGAAGATGAGTGGAAAGCAGAACGCAAGCGCATTCTTGATGCTGAAAAAGAAAAACAGGCCGCTATTGATTTAGCTAACCAGATTGAAAGTGACCATGAACTAGCACTAATGATGGATAAGGCTATGGCACTTGAAGTTATCGAGCGCAAGCAGCAGCAAGAAAGACACGAGCAAGAGCTTATTCAAAAAGCCAAAGAGGAAGCAGAGGAGGCAATTTTACATCAGCAGAATATTGAAGCGCTAGAAGCTGAAAACGAAAAGGTTAGGCGGTTAGCTGATACAAAGCACAAAGCAGTTATTAATAATGAATGTTTAGACTCTTTACTTAGCAACACATCGCTTAATGAGCAACAAGCAAAAGAAGTTATTAAGGCAATAGCTAAAAATAAAATTAATCACGTAACAATAAACTACTAAAGGAAATAAAGAAAATGGCGACAACAATTACCGGTAAATTAACAAAGGCCGCAAACCAATTTCAGGCAGGCGAATCAACAGGTTTTGGTATTCGATTAGGTGTCAAGTACCGCGACCCTAAAACAAAGCAAGATGAATGGACGAACTACAGCGCTGTTATTTTCGCTAAAGCCCCAGGTCAAATACAGTTTTATCAAAGCGCATTGATTGAGAATTCAATAGTAGAAGTGACGTGCGATCAATTAAAGATTGATTCTTTTGATGGTAATAACGGGCCAGTATTATCTATTGATATGCTTAACGCTCGACTAGGGTATGTTTACTCGCAACAACAAGTAAGCGCGCCGCAGATTAATAACGG
>JAAGZR010000340.1 GCA_024206155.1 Aliivibrio sp. | reverse complement strand
TCCCTAAGACAAAGTCTTTTTGGTTAGGGTGTTTCTTTCTGAATTTGAATCCGTCTGCGAATACAATTTCATCGTTTGTGTTTGAATTACTCATAATTATTAATATTAATAGTTCGTTCCAATGTTTCTATAGTGGCTAAGATGATTTCATCTTTTGCCTCACGTGTTCTGCAGTTCATCGGAACTTCAAACCACAATACACGTCTTCCTATTTGATAATCAAATAAGTTTTTTATATAATCTTTAAACCTCTTCATAGAAATAGAATTGATTTATATCTTCAGAGGGGTTGTCACCATAGAACTTTCTGTATTGTTCTATAGCTTTGATAACCTTTTGCTCACCACGTTCAAGACTCTCTTCACTAACAGGATACATTCCCATCATTCGTGAAGTCTTATCTATGACTAGAAAAACAAGTGGCTTACCAAACAATTCCTGGTAGATGTAAGCTTGACTATCATAGTTGTAATCTCGTACACTCCACCTAAATTTTTCAATAGAACTTGAAGTCTTAAGGTCAAGCAGGTGCTCACTACCTACGATGTCGGCTTTTCCTTTCCACATTTCGCCATGTATTTCTTTAATCATAGGCACTTCATATTGCACTCCGTCTTCACGTATTAAATCTCTGAAGTCATCTACGTTTAGTATTTCGTCAACCAAACTTTCCATCATTAGTTTTTCCTTTGTAAGCAACCCTATCGCAAGGCCATGCTCTTCCAGGAAACTATCGTAAGCTTTACCTCTTCGTGTAGCCAGGTCAATATGAGGCACTTCCTGTGCTTTCTCTGGCTCAAGAATTAACTGATGGAAATATCTACCCACCAGGAAATTTTTATTATCCTTTTGCTTTTTATTAAAGTTCTTAGGATTTTTCAAGAGGTCACCTATATTGGAGTTAGAAAGATAATTCTTCCCAACCCCATCATAGTATTCTCTATCGTCTTGTAATAATTTGATGATATCTTTCATGATTATATTGCGTTTGCTATTTCTTTCTTAACAGCCGTAGTCATGCTGTACTTTTTCTTTAGCTCTTCGCCAATAACCTTGAGACCTTTACTCTTGTTAGCGACTACATAATTGAGAACTTTGTCCCAGTTTTCATCGCCTATATTTAGCTCAATCGTTGTCATCTTTTTTGACACAGGTTTCTTAGCGACAGGTTTCTTTGAAGCTGTCTTAGTCTCACCACCTGGCAAGTCTTCACCTGCATACACATACAATCCAAGACCATGTCTTGCTATAGCTTTTGTTAAGCTACGCTGTATTGTTTTGTTTACATCTACTGAAGTAATTTTTTCCAGTAGAATTGAGTTGTTTCTGTAGTCCATTACAGGCAGGTACTCAATATGCTCCTGGTCGTTGATTGTTACTCCAGTTTTTACCCATGCAGATTTACCATCGGTATGGTAGAACATTCCATTCACATCTTCATAGATTGTATAGGTAGCAGTTGGATAATTTTTCTTAACCTCTGCCCACGCCCATGCCCACGATAGATACGTGAGATTATTTTTCTTTTCTACTTTGTCATTTACATTGATAGAGTTCAATGTCTCGAAAACTGATTTTGAATTACTCATAATTTAGTGATTTTAATTTATCGTTTATTGTGTTATACTTCTTTAGTATTCTCTCTCTGTGAGTCTTGAGGTGTTTAATTTGTTTAGGATTTTGCTTTGTGTTCATTTCATCTTTTATCTTTTCTTCTATCCGTTTTAATTTTATGTGATAGGTTTCAATACAAAGATTATAAACACCATATCGCCAACCTTTATCAACAAACTTCCATTCGGACTCATAGTTAATAGGTTTATAATAATCCCCACCAAGAGCTACGTTCTGGATAAGTATATTACCTGTCTCGTTATCTCTTGTAATCTTACAACCATGTAAAATTCTAGACTCATATCCCTGGCTGTCTACGTTGGCAGCTTTGTCATCATTCAGTGCTTCCTCAAAGACACTACTTAAAGAGTTATACATTCTTTTATATCGTTAATTATTTTTTGATAGTCAGTATCATGTTCTGACTTCTCTCTTATTTGTTTTATACCATGTATAATTGTTGAGTGGCCTACTTTGTATCCGTTTTCTTCCATGTATTGTTGGATATAACGAATACGCATAGGTCTTTCAGAGCAAAGGAAATATAGCAGATGCCTGGCATCTACTATATCTCTGCGTTTACTCTTAACAAACAAATCAACTGGACTAATGGAGTACACGTTACAAACGTATGATACGTACCCACTAAAAATAGGATAGTGCATTTAATTATAGTTTTTAGATTGTTCTTGGCCATGCTTTATAGCCATAGCAAAACCCTCGAAGATATCATCGAGGACCTCTGTAGTTCTGGTTAAGGATTTACTATGAGACCTTACCTTTGATAGCCAAAGTTCATACTCATAGTCGGCATCTAACCTGTCTGCCTCTTGCTGTCGCACATCTGCGAATAGTTCCTTAGTTTTTCCCATAAAAAATAGTGTTTAATGAATTGTAAATTTAATAAATGTTTATGAATTGTCCAAAACTTTTTTGTTTAATTCTTCCATAGTCTCAGCAACTCTGCCCTCTTCCAGTGGCTCATAAGCCAGGTAATAACCTGCAGGAAAGGTCTGGTCTGGAGTAACGTGGTCAGATAGCAAGACCATGTATTCTACTCCATCAACTTCAACAATATCTTCTGATATCTCTGGCAAATCCCATGAGAAAGAACGTATGC
>JAAGZR010000339.1 GCA_024206155.1 Aliivibrio sp. | reverse complement strand
ATCATGGTTGGCGATATGGACAAAGCGGTTGAGTTTTATACTAAAGCGCTTGGCCTTGAAGTGGTGATGGGTAATACAAAAGTTGAAGAAGAGCGTGAAACTGCCATTGGAAGAATGTGTATCGCTGTGTTTGGTGAAGGCTTTAAAGGCTTCAATATTGCGCACTTATTAACGAAAGACGGCATTGGTTTTGAGTTATTTGAAATGAAAGAACGTCAAGAACGTCATGAAGTTGATTTCTCTCGCATTGGTATCTTCCATTTCTGTCTTCAAACAGATGACTTCCACGGTGTGATCGCTCGTACTGAAGAGTTTGGCGGTAAAGTTCGTATGGATATTATGCGCTACCACCCTGAAGATGGTAACAACACATCACAAATGGTGTATTTAGAAGACCCATTTGGCAACCTATTTGAACTTTATTCTCACACGTATAAAGAAACATACTCTGCAGAATACGATTAAAATTAAGATGAATAAGGCTTAAATTTCGGTTTAGGCCCTTTTTATGTGCTGTGTTTTTATTGGAAGTGATTTAGAGAGAGAAATATCTACATAGAAACCATGGGTTTCGCACTTATTTCGTTAATTAGTTATCGTGTGAGTCGTTGATAAGTAATGAAACAGAATAAAAAGTGATGGAAATCACAAATGCTGCTATACTCCCCCTAAATTTGAAAAGCTGGACATATGGGCCAGTTTTTTTATGTCTATTTGAATAACTAATTGGAATGTACTGTGCTAACGACTGCTAACATCACAATGCAATTTGGCGATAAGCCACTGTTTGAAAATATTTCTGTTAAGTTTGGTAATGGTAACCGTTACGGTTTAATCGGCGCGAATGGCTGTGGTAAATCTACCTTTATGAAAATCTTAGGTGGAGAGTTAGAACAATCGGCTGGTACGGTATCGACTGATCCTAATGAGCGTATGGCTAAATTAGGTCAAGACCAGTTCGCATTTGAAGAATTCACAGTAATTGACACTGTTATCATGGGTCATAAAGAACTGTGGAAAATCAAAGAAGAGCGTGACCGTATTTATTCTTTACCAGAAATGTCTGATGAAGATGGCATGCGCGTTGGCGATTTAGAAACTGAATTCGCAGAGATGGATGGCTACTCAGCTGAAGCTCGTGCGGGTGAACTTCTATTAGGTCTAGGTCTTCCTGAATCACAACACTTTGGCCTAATGAGCGAAGTTGCTCCAGGTCTTAAAGTTCGTGTTCTTTTAGCACAAGTTCTGTTCGCAGAACCAGATATCATGCTTCTTGATGAACCAACGAACAACTTGGACATGCACACTATTGCGTGGTTAGAAGACGTTCTTCTGGCTCGTAACTGCACAATGATCATCATCTCGCATGACCGTCATTTCTTAAATGCAGTATGTACACATATGGCTGATGTAGATTACGGTGACATTTGTCTGTTCCCTGGTAACTACGACGAATACATGACTGCAGCAACGCAAGCTCGTGAACAACTTCAAGCAGATAACGCTAAGAAGAAAGCACAAATTGCTGACTTACAAACGTTCGTAAGCCGCTTCTCTGCAAACGCATCAAAAGCAAAACAAGCAACGTCTCGTCAGAAACGTTTGGATAAAATTGAACTAACAGAGATTAAAGCATCAAGCCGTCAATCTCCGTTCATTCGTTTTGACCAAGAAAAACCACTTTTCCGTAACGCATTAGAAGTTGAAGGTCTAAAACAAGGTTACGGCGAAAATATTCTAATCAATGGTGTAAACCTAATGGTTGAAGTGGGTGAGCGCATTGCAATCATCGGTGAAAATGGTATCGGTAAATCAACGTTCCTAAATACATTAGCGGGCGAGATGGAACCAATGTCAGGCATGGTTAAGTGGTCTGAAAATAACAACATTGGTTTTTACGCACAAGACCACGGCCATGATTTCGCTGAAGATCTAAATCTATTAGATTGGATGGGTCAGTGGAAACAAGAAGGCGATGACGAGCAAGTGGTTCGCGGTATTCTTGGTCGCATGCTTTTCTCTCAAAGTGATATTAAGAAATCAGTAAAAGTGATTTCTGGTGGTGAGCAAGGTCGTATGTTATTTGGCAAGCTAATCATGCAAAAGCCAAACATCCTATTAATGGATGAACCAACAAACCACATGGACATGGAATCAATCGAAGCATTGAACTTGGCGCTAGAGAACTACAAAGGTACATTAATGTTTGTATCTCATGACCGTCAGTTCGTATCTTCAATTGCAACACGCATCATTGAAATCACAAAAGATGGCGTGAACGATTTCCACGGTACTTACGAAGAGTACCTAGCAAAACAAGGTCTAAAAGGCTAATTCAGAAACCTAATATTCTGGATAACAAATTAAATGGAAGACTAGAGATAGTCTTCCATTTTTTATGTCTGTCGTAAGTGAATTTCAGTTAAGGTTACTTCAGCTTAGGACTATTTAGTAAATACGTTAAACTCTGGAATAATCGCACGTCCACGTAGTGCTAAGAATTGAAGAAACTGTTTAGGCGTACGAGTAATCATTTTTTCAATGGGAAAGTCTACAGTATCAATAAGTAATTCAACCTTTTCAAACTTACCAATATCCGCACAAAAATGCGCATCACTTCCCGTAGTTATATAAGCACCTAGATCTTTAGCCACTTGGGCAATGTTATAACAACGGTCAATACTACCAATACGACTGCCCCCTTTAAGCGAGGTATTGTTGATCTCTATAGCGACGTTGTTATCCACTGCACATTGTATGACTTCTTCAAAATTAAAATCAAAATTTGGATTACCCAAGTGGCCTAAGGCATCAATTCGACCTGATTCTATAATCTTGATTAATGCCTGAGTGTGCACTAACTTATTTATAGGAGGAAAAACAGGTTCATGAAAACTCGCAATAACCCAATCAAGATTTTGATCTACAGAGGTTGGGATGTCTATATCACCTTCAATATTACAAATGTTAACTTCACAGCCTCTTATTATGGCGACACCGTGGAGAAAACGAGGTAACACTCTCTGATTACTAAAAAACCAGTAATGAGGAGCACCTGGCATAGAAGAGGCGTGATCAGTCGTGCAAAACATCGGTAAACCAAGCTGAGAAGCTGAAAATGCATTTTCACTGATGGTGCTATAAGCATGACCGCTAGCGTAGGTATGGGTATGAGTATCTACTTGAATGCGCATTAGTTTTCTCCTTTTAACTAGAATGCGATCAGTATACTAATTTTTGCAACTTTTAGCTTTGACATTTGTCTGACAAAGTGTAGGACAAAGAGAAGTAACATTCATAGTGTTGATGAATACGTTAAAAGGTCGAGGTTTATAATGATAAATACAGAAACATTAAAAGTTGAGTTAAATCAGCTAACAGTCTATCAATTACGAAATCTTCAGCATGCAGTAAATAAAAAGCTGAAGGAAAAAACATCAGCGAACATAGAATATAGTAGTGAACTCTTAACTGATGAAGAACTAGATATGTTAGCTGAAGTTATGAAAAACTAACCCACAAATAACCAAACAGCGACACCGATCATCAAACTGCCTGAAATTCGGTTCATTATTTTCACGTTATTTGAGTGACCAAGCACGCGTTTAAGGCCTTTACCGCCTACCGCATAAAGTGTCATACATAAGAACTCACAGATTAAAATAATAGATACAAGCGCAATTAATTGCGGTGCAATGGCATTACTTCCGTCAATAAAGGGTGGAAGTAGAGAAACCATAAATGCCCAACCTTTCGGGTTAGCAATTGCCGTAACAAAACCTTGAACCACTAAATCCCAATCTTTTCCTTTTGGCGCTTGCGCAGCCTCTCCAGTCATAGCAAGCTTTCCTTTCGAACGCCACATTTGAACACCGATATAAGCAAGATAACTAGCACCTATTGCTTTAAACGCAGAAAACAACCATGGATAATTAAGCATTACTGCTGCCACACCCAATACTGCTGAAACAGCAACAATAGCAACGCCAATGAGCTCTCCCATCATCATCCAAAGTGTGCGTTTATAACCGATGCTCATTCCTAGGCTAAGTGCTAATGTCATGCACATACCAGGGGTAACAGAGACGAAAAAAAAGGTAGGGACAAAAGCCCATAAAATAGTCGTATTCATGCTGATTAATTGATAAAAAAGTACAGAAAAACAGAGTACGGAAATTAAAGTGAAATGCAATGTAAATGTTTACATCATAATGTTAATTTTATTAATAGTGCCATATGAATCAACTTAGTTTATTTTTTAAATAGCGAATAAAAAGCTGTGTTCGTGTGTGTTCATAATCTAAAGTTGGGTAGTAAGCATTGACCCATATGTGATCAGTTGTCATCTCAGGCAAGACCGAAACTAGATTACCCGAGTCAATGTCATCTATTAACATTTGCTTGCTGGCTAATAAAATCCCCATACCTCGCTTTGCAGCATGAAATAAAGCTTCTGGATTTGTTGTAGCAAAATTTCCTCGTAAAGTAATTCGTTTACCATTCGCCAGTTTTATTTCTCGCACCGGTCGTTCGCCCCAAATCAACATATTATGACGTTTTA
The DNA here is from genome assembly GCA_024206155.1 of Aliivibrio sp. Taxonomy (GTDB): domain Bacteria; phylum Pseudomonadota; class Gammaproteobacteria; order Enterobacterales; family Vibrionaceae; genus Aliivibrio. The sequence goes on along the minus strand of JAAGZR010000339.1, from coordinate 16,459 downwards.
GTTCATCGACATTATTTGGTAAACCATGCTTATCGATATATTCTTTTGAAGCAAAAAAGCCAGAGTGATGTTCAAAAAGAGGGGTAGATTTATAACTAAAGGTATTGAGTTGTTCTAGCTCACGACTGATAAAAACATCGACATTATTTTCAGGTACTTGCCCTGGTAGGGTTGTGATCAACTGAACTTTAATTTTTGGGTAAGTTGCTAAAAATTCATCCAAATATTTGATGATAAATTTGGACCCGACAGCAAGCGTTGCGCCTATTTTTAATAACCCTGTTGGTGTCTGGTTGATAGCGCGAGTTTCATCAACTAAATGCTGCCATTGGTCCAATTGTAGCCGAGCGCGTTGATAAAATAGAATGCCAGCTTCAGTTTGATGAACAGAGCGAGTCGTTCGTGTTAATAGCTGTACGCCGACACGATCTTCAAGCCAATTGATGCGTTTACTAATAGCAGAGCCTGAGGTATTCATTTGAAAAGCGGCTGCATTGAAGCTACCTTCCTCTACTACTTTTATGTAACTTCTAACGCACTCTATCCAATCCATGATTAATTCCTATTAGGACACAATGTGATTCCTCTAGTTGCTATTATCAATGATATTGGTTGAATGTAAACTGGCGATATGAATAAAAATAAGACACAAATGCTACCATCAGGTCGCTTAAATAAAACGCCATTACTTCTTGCTATGATGATCATCGCGACGGGGCAAGTCGGCGTGAGTATTTACTTGCCATCCCTTCCATTAATAAGCCAAGATCTTGGTGTTTCGTCTTCTGATGCTCAACTTCTAGTCACGCTTTTTTTAGTTGGCTTTGGTGGTTCACAGTTATTTTATGGCCCTTTGTCTGATGCACTTGGGCGACGACCAATATTTATTTTAGGGCAGGGGATCTACTTGTTAGGAACATTTGTCTGTTTCGCTATGACAGATAATTTTACCGCGTTAGTGTTTGGTAGATTGCTTCAAGGCCTAGGAGCGGGCAGTGCATCGGTACTTGGTCGAAGCGTGTTAAGAGACAGTTACAGTGGACATCACTTAACCAAGGCAATGTCTTATATTTCGATAACAGCCTCTATCCTGCCGATTCTTTCGCCGGTCATTGGAGGCTGGATCGCTTGGCACTTTAGTTGGCAATGGGTATTTGGTTTTGTGCTTATTTATTTAATGAGCATTTTAACTATTGGTTATTTTATCTTGCCAGAAACATTGCCGTATAAGCCCGAGAAGTTCAGTATCCTTCAAACATTACGAGACTATGGTTCTTTATTTGGTAATGCTCAAGTGATCTCAAGTGCGAGCTTAAACTGGGTGAGCTATTTAAGTAGTTTGGTTTCGGTCTCTTTATTGCCCTTTTTGCTTCAAGATGGATTAGGGCTTACTGCGGCTGAATATGGAGAAGTGATGATTATCCCATCAGCGGGACTCATGATCGGCAGCTTTATTCTCAATAGTTTAAATAAGCGTTGTAGTGTTGTTCAATTGATGGGAATAGCGCTCGGGATAATGACAATATCAGGCTTATCATTGGTATTTTTTGAAACCTCACTGTTTTCACTGGTTTTTGGATTCACATTGCTTGCAGTAGCTCAGGGTATTTCATTCCCACTCTCTATTAATTTATTACTGGCTCCGCATACTAAGAAAGTAGGGACAATCTCGGCTTTATCAGGCTCTGTTCAAATGTGCTTAGCAGGATTACTTGGCGGTTATTTAGTGAAGGATTGGGTGACTGACCAAAACAGTTTAGGTTTCTTTTATTTACTGATCACAGTGATCATGCTCGTTGTTTTATTATGGAATAAGCAAGTTCAAGCTGATAATAACCAATAAAATCAGCGCAATACAAATTCTTCAGTGAAGAGTTCTAGTTTTCTTTGTATAAATGAAAGTTATCTAGTGCTAAATTTCATAAAATTACAAATGACGATTGTATATATTGAATTGTTTAATTTATGTGAAGTAAAGCACTGTGTAGTTTGATTTATCAGCATTTCGGCATAAATAATAAAGATGTAAATCAATTGTTAACTTACTGCGGGAGGCATCATGTTATATTCACATGGTACAACATTGCAGCTGACACAATTAAGTCATGCTGCGGTTTATCAACTCGCACCTTCATTTTCTGGTTTGCCTAAAACGTTACACGCTGATGGTAACTTTCGCTTAAGACGTTATTCCGTTATTCGAATGGTAAACGAGAAAGTGGTAGAAACAAATAAACATAACTTTGTGCAAAGTGAAGAGATTAACCATTACCAAGGTGATGTTATTCGTGAGTTTGAAGGCATTGAAAGTGATATTTTACACAGTGAAGGCATGGCTGAAATGTGTCAGGTCTTTATGGATCTTAATCATTTACCAAATGGGCAAGAGATTGAAATACATCAAATGCGCATTGCCGCGATTTATGAAGAAACCCAAATTGCTCCAGAAGGCGTTCATCAAGATGGTTTCGATCATATCGCGTTGATCGGTATTGATCGTTCAAATATCGAAGGAGGAGAATTACTTGTATACAAAGACTCAAACGAAGAACCGTTTTTTAGAAAAATTTTAGAAGATGGTGAAGTTGCTATGGTTGATGATAGAAAACTATGGCACAACGGCAAGCCAATTCGATTGATTGAACAAGGTCATGAAGGGCATATGGATGTATTTGTATTAACCGCAAAGGATAATGTTAATGACTTTCACACCTGAACAAGCCCGTTTGCAATTTCCATCTTTAGCGCAAACAATTAATGAGCTTCCGGTTGTGTTTCTAGATGGCCCCGGAGGCTCTCAAGTGCCTAATTCTGTATTAGCAGCCATGACAGAATACCTTGGTTATTCTAACTCCAACCTAGGTGGTCATTTTTTTTCAAGCCAAATAACGAATAATGTGATGAATACTGCTCGCTCTTCTTGTGCTGCGTTAGTAAATGCACCAAGCAGTAGCAATATTGTTTTTGGGGCGAATATGACTTCGTTGACGTTTCAACTAAGTCGAGCGATAAGCCGAGAATGGAAAGCGGGGGATGAGATCATCGTTACGGCATTGGATCACTATTCGAACGTATCAAGTTGGCAGCAAGCCGCAGAAGATAAAGGGGGCATTGTTCACCAAGTTCGAGTTAATACCACTGATTGCACGTTAGATATGGATCATTTTTATTCGTTGTTGTCTGATAAAACGAAACTTGTTGCGACAACATATGCTTCTAATACCACAGGATCCTTAGTGGATGTGAAGTCGATGATTAACGCTGCACATGGTGTTGATGCAATGGTGTATGTTGATGCGGTTCACTACGCCCCTCATCATTTAATTGATGTGCAAGATCTTGATTGTGATTTTTTAGCCTGCTCAGCGTATAAATTTTTTGGCCCCCATATCGGTATTGCTTATGTGTCGACCAAATGGTTACAAACGCTTTCGCCATATAAAGTTGAACCCGCCACAAATATAGGACCAGGCCGATTTGAGACCGGCACACAAAGCTTTGAAGGGCTGGCTGGCGTTACAGAAGCTATTGAGTATCTGGCTCAATGGGGAGCAAAAAAGGCAAGTTTACGAGAAAAACTTATCTCTAGTTTTATTCAGTACGAGCAACATGAATTAGCATTGACGCACTATTTTTTAAATAAATTAGAGAGTAGGCCTTGGATTTCATTGTTTGGTATTAGTGATCCTGAAAATTGTATTAATCGGACACCAACGTTTGCTATTCGGCTTCAAGACCATACACCAGAAATCGTAGCTAAAGCGTTAGGTTTGCATAATGTGTGTGTATGGAATGGCCATTTTTATGCGCTTGGCTTAGTTAAGCAGTTAAATCTAGAAGCGTGTGGTGGTGTTGTTCGGATTGGATTTATGCACTACAACACTATAGATGAAATAGACTATTTATTTTCGTCATTAGATGCACTTGCATAAAATGCAGCAATATCTTTTAAATCTTGTTCATTGAGTCGTTGCAACTGGGCCTTCATCATTTGTGCTAGGGGGCCCTTTCGTTCGTTATTTTGATACGATTTCATTGAGTTATATAAATACATTTCATTTTGCATATCTAAATTAGGGTAGCTTGAATTCATCGCTTTTCCTGTTTTACCATGACAAAAAATACAGCTTGGTGCTTTTAATTTACCTTTAACAGGATCACCTAATGTATTTGCGTAAGTGGTGTTTGAAGCGAAAATCAGGGCAATCAAAATCCATTTAATCATTATCGTTAGCTTTTACTCATATTAATGTTAATTTTCATATTAAGTTATTGTTGATGCATGAACAATGAAAAGTATCAGTTTTTTTCAGCACTATTCACTACTAAAGCACATGAGCTAACCTCCTGTTTATTTAATAAAAATGAATTTAATGATTACCATTATTTTTATTTGAGAGTGAGCTTTGAATTCTGTGTATTAATTCAAGATATAACAAATTAAAACGAACTATAGTTTACAGAGTGATCCAAATAGTAATCTCTTCCGTAATAGTTTTAAATTATCATGGAGGTAGATATGCAAACTCAGCAAATAGAAGTGAGCAGTCGATTGAACTCTAGTTATAAGCCGATACAAAATGAAGAGGATGTCGCCAAGCTAGATTCTTGGTTAAATTTGGTTGGCGAAACTCAAGATAAAGTGGCATTTTCACAATTATTTTCTTGGTTTGGCCCAAAGATCCGCGCTTACGGAATTAAAAAATTTAATGATCCAGCCTTAGCAATGGATTTGGTTCAAGAAACCATGACGTTAGTATGGCGAAAAGCGGCTCTGTTTAATCAGACTAAAGGAAATGCATCTGGGTGGATTTTTACCGTCATGCGAAACCACAGTTTTGATATGTTACGTAAAATGCAATCAAATAAGGAAGATACAATCAGTGGTGATTTATGGCCACTATTTGATAAGCAAGTGGAAACAAAAGAAACCGATTGGTTAGAGTCAAAACAGTTACATCGTTTAGTAGGTTTGCTACCACAGGCACAAAGAGTGGTTGTTGAAGGCTTGTATTTTCAAGGGTTAACTCAGCATGAACTGTCAGAGCACCTTGGTCACCCTATAGGAACCATAAAATCCAGATTACGCTTAGCGTTGAGCAAATTAAGACAGGAGTATGAGAATGACTAATATTACTTACCATCCAAGTGATGAGCTGCTGCGTTCTCATGCCAATGGCGAATTACCGGAGTCTCTTTCTGTTGCGGTTTCTCTCCACTGTGAGTTGTGTTCAGAATGCAAAAGCAAGATTGAGGCTATCAGTCAAGAGTTAGCAAAAGCTACATGGCAAAGTAACAGCCAGGTTATGTATACAGTAAGCAATGAACCAACGGTTGACTACACAACAATGTTGGAGAGCATTATGCAATTAGATACAGACGATTCTTATCTTATGTCTACACCAACATATTATGTCTCTATTGCTGATAAAACATTTGAAGTACCGTATTTATTACATAGATATGATGACTTGAACTGGAATCAATTAGGTGCAGTGAGCCGTGCCCGTCTTATTGAAGAGCATGATACACGATCGAATCTATTGCATATTGCTGCAGGAGGGGAGATCCCAAATCACACACATAGAGGGTTTGAGTTGACCTTATTACTTCATGGCAGTTTTGAAGATGAATCTGGTTATTATCAAAAAGGTGATTTCATTTGGTTGGACGCCTCACATGAACATAGCCCCAAAACTACTGAAGGCTGCTTGTGTTATACGGTTCAAAATGCCCCGATTCATTTTACAAAAGGGCTGAGTAAATTATTTAATCCCATTGGCGGCTTATTGTATTAATGGTCACAGGAAGTGAGCTATTTTATCTGTGGTTACGAATCTATAAATAGGTAGCTACATTTGAACTGTATTGGCAGTGAGTCTGTATTAAATGACGGCTTACTGCACTAACATAAGGGCGCGCATGATGATCTATTCTCCTTTTGTTGAGAGGTTCATAAAACTATATGGAGATCTAAATAAACAGACTCTTCATTACTTAGGTGAGCTTTATTCTCAAGATATCCAATTTATTGATGCAGTGCATGAAATCAACGGATTAAACGATCTCGAAAGTTACTTTGAACACCTCTATAGTAATTTGAAAGAGTGCCATTTTCATATTTACCATGTTATTGATAAAGAGTCTTCAATAGGGGGGGAAGCCTCTCTATACTGGACTATGAGCTATATTCATCCTAAGATAAATAAAGGAGAGCTAATTACGGTTGATGGAACAACGCTCATAAAGTTCACCGATAAGGTATATTACCATCGTGATTATATTGATATGGGACAGATGCTTTATGAGCACCTTCCTCTTATTGGCCCAATGGTGAAGTTCATCAAAAAGAGGCTGCAATCATGAAAACAGTTTTAATAACAGGAGCAACGTCCGGCATAGGGTTATCTCTGGTTCATGCTTACCTAAAACAAGGAGATAAAGTGTATGCATGTGGTCGAAACTTCAGTTCTTATGAAGAGTCAGAAACCTTATTGGCAGCAAAGCAGAAGTTGCAATTGATGCAAGTATCTTTTGACTTAACCGATAGTCAATCAATTTTAACTTCACTCAATGAGATTGAATCTTTGGATATCGCCATTTTGAATGCAGGCACGTGCGAATACATCGATAATGCAGAGCTTTTTGATGCAGCTTTGTTCGAGCGAGTGATTAAAACTAACGTTATTTCAATAGGTTATTGTTTGCAGGTTTTGATACCAAAGATGAAGTTTGGGGCTCATCTTGCGCTAATGGGGTCAAGTGCTTCTTATGTCCCATTTCAACGAGCTGAAGCCTATGGAGCAAGTAAAGCGGCGATCCATTATCTTGCAAAGTCCTTGCAATTAGACATTCCAGCAGAGCGCTTAACCATAAGTGTTATTGCTCCAGGGTTTGTTAAAACCCCATTAACTAATAAAAATGATTTTCCAATGCCAATGTTGATTGAAGTAAGCCAAGCTGCATCGCACATCATTAGTGGCATCACCAAAAATAAAAAACATATTCATTTTCCATTTCCATTTACGAGTTTTCTAATTGTTATGGGCAGTTTGCCTGATCGTATTTGGCAGTGGGTCGCATTAAGGATGAAACGATAATGAAGAAAATTGCAATTGTAGGAAGTGGCATTTCAGGGCTAGTATGCGCCTACGTACTCAGTCGTAAGTATCATGTTACTTTATTTGAAGCCAATGATTATATTGGGGGTCACACCGCGACAAAGCGAGTAATTGCAGAAGGAAAAGAATGGGACATTGATACCGGGTTTATTGTTTTTAATGACCGAACCTACCCTAATTTTATTGAATTGCTCTCACAACTTGGAATTAAAGGCCAAGAGAGTGAAATGAGTTTCAGTGTTAAAAACGTCATTTCAGGCCTTGAGTATAATGGCCATAACTTAAATACATTATTTGCACAGCGATCTAATATTTTTAATACTAAATTTTTGTCATTAATCAGTGAAATATTACGTTTTAACAAACAGTGTAAAGAGCTGTGGGAAAGAGAGCATATTGATACCGATAGTACATTAGGCGATATGCTTTACGATGATGGTTACAGTACCTATTTTGCTGAGCATTATATTTTACCTATGGGTGCAGCAATTTGGTCGTCTAGTTTGCAAGATATGAAGGCATTTCCACTGCACTTCTTTATTCGATTTTTCCATAATCATGGACTACTAGATATTGCAAATCGTCCACAATGGTACGTTATTCCTAATGGTTCATCCTCGTATATATCCCCTTTAATCGATCGTTTTAAAGATAACATTCATTTAAATAGCCCAGTAACGGGGATTTCTCGTCATAGCGAGGGCGTATCATTAACCATAAAAAATACAGAGGTTCGTGAATTTGACGAAGTGATCTTAGCTTGCCATAGCAATCAATCCTTAGCGATGTTAACGGATGTCACCAACCGAGAAAAAGAGGTGCTATCTAAGCTTACCTATCAAGAGAATGAAGTGGTGTTACATACGGATGAAACCTTACTGCCTATGCAAAAGCGTGCGTGGGCAGCGTGGAATTATCACCTTGATGTGACAGATAAAAATAGACCATCAAGTGTCACTTATAATATGAATATATTACAAGGGCTTAACACCGAAGAGACGACCTTTTGTGTCACCTTAAATAACTCCCCGCTAATTAATGAAAGTAAAATTTTAGGATCTTATAAATACGATCATCCAGTATTTAATGCAGATACTATCTCATCACAGCAGCGTCGAAATGAAATTTGTGGACATAATCATACGCACTTTGCAGGTGCCTATTGGTATAACGGATTCCATGAAGATGGGGTTAGAAGTGCATTAGATGTTTGTCAGCGATTTGGATTAAGTTTATGACGCATTCTTGTCTTTATCATGGGGAGGTGAGACACAGACGCTTTCAAACTAGAGCGCATAGCTTTAGTTATGAGATGTTTTTTCTCGCCCTCGATTTGGATGAGCTAGAAGAGTTTGAATCCATCGGTTGGCTAAAAAAAAACAAGTTTTCACCTCTCTCTTTTAATCGACGCGATTACTTAGGCGAAGAGGACGAACCACTAAAGAATTCTGTATGGAACAAAGTCGCTGAACTAGGTGGAGATGCATTAAATACGAGGGTACTATTTGTTGGCCAAGTACGTTGTTTTGGTGTCTATTTCAGCCCCATCAATTTGTATTATTGTTACGATAGAAATGACCAGTTAACATATTTGTTAGCGGAGGTGAGTAATACTCCATGGAATCAAACCCATTATTATTTGATCAAGATGAAATCAGATAAAGTGATAGATAAAACGTTTCATGTTTCTCCTTTTTTAAACCTTGATATGAAATACCATTGGATGATTAAAGAGCCTAATAAGCACCTTTCACTTCATTTAGAAAACAGAGGGTTAGAGCAAAAAGAGAAGATCTTTGATGCAACAATAGCAATGACACGAAAATCACTTTCAGCAAAAAATATTCAACAACAAGTGATCTCAATCCCGATGATGACCGTAAAGATAGTATATGGAATTTACTGGCAGGCACTTAAATTATTTTTAAAACGGATCCCATTCGTGCCTTATCCAAAAATTAAGGAGAACAGAGATGTTGAATAATCAAGATGTATCAGCGATTCAAAAAAATGAAACTAAGCCAGTGAGCTGGATAGATAAAATGACGCGTAAAGTGTTATTCGACTATTTAGCAAAAATGACACAAGCATCACTAACGATTAATGATGAGTTAGGACAAGTTATTCTAGGTAGTAAAGAAGCAAGCTTATCTGCCGTTGTTGAAATTCACAATATGGAAGCATACAGAAAAATATTGTTTGGTGGTGGGATTGGTGCAAGTGAAGCGTATGTTGCAGGCTGGTGGACAAGCCCTAATTTAACAAAAGTAATTCAAGTATTAGGCCGTGAACAAGGTGTATTGGATAGAGTTGAGAGTCGTTTTAGTAAGGTTATTCAGTTTTTTGATTTACTTAATCACAAGCGAAACAAAAATACTGAGCAAGGTTCAAAGAAAAATATACTTGCCCACTATGATTTGGGTAATGAAATGTACAAAACGTTTCTTGATAAAGAGATGCTCTATTCAAGTGCTATTTACCCAAATGCGAATGCTAACCTTGAAGAGGCGCAATTATTTAAACTGAAGACAATATGTGAACGTTTAGAGCTTAAACAAGGGGAAACATTACTTGAAATTGGTACCGGTTGGGGTGCACTAGCCATTTATGCCGCACAGCATTATGGTGTAAAAGTAACGACGACCACTATATCTGATGCGCAATACGAATACGCAGAGCAAAAAGTAAAGTCTTTGGGATTAGAAGATTCTATAACATTACTAAAGCAAGATTATCGAACCTTAGAAGGTCAATACGATAAGTTAGTGTCAATTGAAATGATCGAAGCGGTTGGACATGAATATTTGAGTACCTTTTTTGATGTATGTAGTCGTCACTTAAAACCAGAAGGTAAAATGTTGATTCAAGCGATAACTATTTCAGATCAACGTTATGATAGTTATCGTAAAAGTGTCGATTTCATTCAACGCTATATTTTCCCAGGAGGCTGCCTGCCTTCTGTCAGTGTTATGGCGAATAAAGTCGCAGAGAATACTGATATGGTGATAACCTCATTAAATGATATAGGGCTAGATTACGCTAAAACCTTGAATCACTGGTACCAACGTTTTGACAAGTCGGCAGCAGAGCTAAAACAAATGGGTTATGGTGATGATTTTATTCGATTGTGGAAGTTTTATCTTTGTTACTGCGAAGGCGGTTTTCTAGAACGTAAAATTAGTACGGTTCATCTTGTAGCTGCCAAACCACAACATGGAGTGTGTTAGTCAACGGCTATTTATATACCAATCTGGATAAACTTTGAATGATTACCTATCTAGGTTGGTATTGTAGGAGGCTTAAATGTTACGTTATTTCCCCCTTATTAATGCAGTTTGGTTTCAACTGATTTGGTTTTCCGTGATCCTTTATCAACAGCGAGCGGTACCTTTTTTATTGGTTTCAATATTACTTCACCTTTTAGTTTCACCAACTCGAAAAATAGACTTTTATTTACTCATTTTCATTTCGATGTTTGGTGTGTTTGGTGATGTATTGCTATCATTTACTGGTGTGTACCAATTTCCAAACAATGAACTCATTCCTATTTGGCTCATTTTATTATGGTGTCATTTTGGTTTCGCTTTTAATCACAGTTTAGGATGGTTATCTCGTTTTAATATTCGTTTAATTGCTTTACTTGGTGCGATTGTTGGACCATTAAACTATTTAGCTGGTCACCGATTGGGCGCTGTGGATTTCTCATATTCATATCTAATAACTTTATTTTCAATTGGAGTGATCTGGGCTGTCAACCTACCCGTATTTATTATTATCAAAAGGTGCTTAATAGAAATAATAAATAATAAGGGAAAGAGTTATGAAACAATTTATAAACATACTTTCCATAATAAGTCTGTTGACAATAAATAGTGTAGTTGCCGAGCCATTACAAGGTTTACAGAGTAGTGGTAAATCAGAACTGTCATGGTTTTTAATCTCAGTGTATGAGGCACAACTTTTTACCAGTTCAGGAAAATTTCAGTATGGTCAATATCCACAGGCGATAGAGATTGAATATTATCGTAACATTACTAAAGAAAATTTAATTAAAGCGACTAAAGAACAATGGGAAGAGCAATCAATTAAACACCCTGATTTAGATTCGTGGCTGCTTGAATTAGAGCAAGTATTTCCAGACGTAAAACCTGAAGATAAATTGGTTTTTAGCATTGATGAGATAGGTAACAATCAGTTTTTTCTAAACGATAAACCTATTGGAAAAATTGCAAGCAAAGAGTTTTCTCAACTGTTTCTTGATATTTGGGTGTCTGAAAAAACTACTTACCCTGAATTGCGACTTGAATTAATAGGAGAAAAATAATGAAAATAATTCTCGTATTTATCGTTAGCGTTATTTTATTAGGCTGCTCTTCGCAGGACATTAATGATTATGCGGATAATAAGCCAGTCTTTTCGATGACTTCTTTTTTTCAAGGTGATTTAAAAGCAGAGGGGATAGTAAAAGGCTTTAATGGAAGAGTAATAAGAACCTTTACTGCAGAACTACAAGCCAGTTGGAATGACAAAACACTGACCTTGGATGAGCAATTTTTATTCAGTGATGGTGAAAAGCAAAATCGAACTTGGGTTATACAAGAAATAGGAGAGAACCGCTATACAGGAACGGCTAATGATATCCCAGAAGAAGCCAGTGGTATAAGCGCAGGAAATGCACTTAATTGGCAATATGCGATGGTATTGAATGTTGATGACTCAGAATATAACGTTGAATTTGATGATTGGATCTATCAAATATCAGATAATGTGGTGATAAACCAAACTGTGATTTACAAATGGGGTGTACAAGTCGGTGAAGTCGTACTTGTTATACGCAAATAAAAGTAATTAGTAACTACCTTGAAATCAAAAATGACACTAAGCCAAAACCACTCACTTTAATTCCCTCGTCGAAGTGAGTGGTTTTATTTTTTATTCGCTAATTATTTACAAACAAGATCATTATTTCGATTTTTAATCGCCTTATATGCCTTCATCATGTTTTCTTGTTTTACAAAACGATTTGGTGGCGCTAAGACTACTAATTGATAGTCAGATCCTGCATTAGTAATTTCTTCTACCGGAGTGATAACAACAACATTAAGTTTTGGGTTTAATTTGATGATTTGTGCCGCAGTACCTAGACCACCTTCAGTATGAAATTTTCCTGCAATATGCATTACTTGCGCTTTAGGGTGTAAATCTAAGTAATCAACAATACTTTCAGCCATCGTAGAATCCCATGTCATTTGAGCTGCAAATTGCTTTTGATTTTGCTCTTCATCACCGTGATGCATAGAGGATAAAAACTTTGATTTATAAGGAGAATCAGAAAGGTCGATATTTGTAGCTAACCATGACTTTTCATCAATGTCGAGTTTATCTAAATAACGAATACCCTGTTGGCCAATGCATTTTACGATTGATTTTGGGGCATTTGCAGCGATTACATCACGGCCTTCAGCTTTTGCAATTTCAATTAATGGGCGATAATCACTTTCATAATTAGGCCATGCATTAGCATCAGACATTAGCGTTTGTTCGCCAATTCCCCCGATTAAGTACTCATTCACAACTGTCTGTTTATCACGACTGAACTGCTCCATAGATAGCGCTAATTTAAGGTTTGTTGCGGAGAGTTGTTTGAATAAATCGGTTTGAAAGCGATGGATGCCAGCATGAGTGTGCCATTCACCAACAAGAATTACATCAGCCTCAACGATTTCTTGGGGTAAAGCGGTAAGAGATAGCAAAGAGCCTGTTGGTGATAGCAATTGATAATCATAAAAGCTAGCGATCGCTTGAGAGGGTGCCGATGCTGGTTGAATTTGTTGACTGCAGCCTGACAATAAAAAAACAGCAGTAAGACAAAATAAAATGGTGGATTTCATAATAAAAATTCATTAACTAACAGACCTCTAGATTAGTTTAAATAGCCAAGATTATCAATCTAAATAATAATCATTACCAACAATATAGTGGTATGTGATTGTTGGAATAGCTACATGCAGCTAATACGGTTTAAGAAATTGTGCACTGTTGTCACAGTATTGAAATTCGATATCTGTATAATCAAGACTCTATATCAATGTAATTGCTGGAATTGGTTTTATTTAGATTGATGTAAGATTTATCTAACGGAGAGTTAGAAGTAAACTCAAATAAGGAAATAATGATGAGTAATAACAATCTGGAAAAAACAAAATATCGTGAAGAAGTGGAATTAGAATGGCTAGATGCATTTGAAGCAGGCCTGTATTTCCATATTTCAATGGATGTTGAGAGTAACCTAGACAATACCCTCAACGATTAATCACTAACCTCCAGCGTATTCTACGCATTTAAACGAGGTTACTTAGGCAAGAACGAGATAGATTTTCCTTCTGCAGTCAGAATAGATATCTGTGTTGGCTTGCCTTTTTCATCCAACCTTAACTCCCCAATTGAACTTTGATTTATTAATTTATCTTGGTTGTTTACTGATGGATCTCGTTTAGTGACTAATAAATTCTTACGCTTCGTAAACCAGTTTAATGGTGAATGCGGGCTATAAAGCACTCTGTCCATAAAATCACATACGCGTAATAGCTTATTAGGAAACTCATTTTTAAAGCCACTGCAGGTGATCTGGTAAATATCTGGGCTAGACTTGCTGTGACGTAGCTTAATATCATAAGCAAATGAGTAATGAACATCACCTGATAAGATCACAAAATTTTGCGGCGTTTTGGGATGGGTTAAAATACTCAGTAAAGTATTGGCAGAGCCTGGGTGAGTCATCCAGTTTTCGGCATCAACCATTAATGGCTTTCCAAGTATCGTCATGGATTTTTGTAAGGCCTCAATAAACTTAACCCCAAATATTGGCGTTGCTGAGACGATAATGATCGATTCCTGGTTAATTAGCTCATGTTGTAGATCGAGCAAAGCCTCCCAATCCATTAAACCAGAGGGCTTATTGGTGTTGGATTCTGAGCGCCAACGGCGAGTACGAGTATCTAGTACCACCATTTTTGGACTGGTGTGGATCGAGTAATGCCATTGTTCAAAGCGTGTAAGTTGCCAAATTAATTTATGATGTTGTGCGTTGTCGTAATTGGCAAATAACGCTCTGAATGATATTAGGAACTCTTCATCAAACTGCTCTGGGTTATTTCCCCAGCCTTGACACAGAAAATAGCTGATTAAGCCATTGCCAATGACTTGAGAGGCTAGTGGATCACCATTCACGGCGTTTTCCCAGCCAATAGTTAAATTCCAATCATCAGTAATATCGTGATCATCAAAAATCATATAGGTCGGCATATGCGCAAACAGTTGTTGTGCATCGTTTAAGCCTGCAACAAAAAGAACGATCTCTTGTTTTTCTTCTTGCCATATTTTTTGCCATTTTGGTTCTAGATTAGGCAATGAATTTGGCAGAGTAATGCGCTTCCACAAAGTAGGAGACCATACAAGTAAGTACATGACAAAAAACTCAGCAATACTCATTAAATGGTTTTCATGCTTTGTTGAGCTGAAAATAGGGCGAGTTTGATACAGACTGCAGCGAGATAAAAAATTATTCCTTTCGACATAGTGCGGCAAGATCTTATCTCTGCGGTATAAATTATATGGGTGGGCATATAACTCAGCATCTTTACTGAACTCTGAGTGGGCGAGTGTTTCTTCAAATAATCCTAATTGAGGGATAATCTGCTGAATGGCATGCAGCATTGGTCCTGCCACATCATCTGCGTAGATCTGATCGCCACTCATCATCAACAAAGCGGCTCTCTCTTCAAGGGCTTGTGTTTTTATCTGTTGGTTTGCGATAACCAAGCTGTCTTTACTGGCATAATGAGGGTTACGACAAGAACCATGCAAGACATAATCAGCCTTGTCTTTTATGAGTAAGGTAAAAGAAGATTCATTTTCATATAATGCGTCGGGAACCAACTGTGACAATAAGCCATCTTGAGTGTCGATATCATATTCGATACGTTGATTAATCGGGAAATCAGCTTGGCAGCGTAGAAGATAAACCCAAGCGTATTGGCCTAATTGAATGCCTTGTTCTTGCGTTATCTCAAACTCGTACTCATCACTGCTAGTACTGATCTTAGTTCGACCATGTAATGGTTTAGAGGTAGATAACCATAGGTTAAACTCATGATCAGTCGTTTTTCGAACCATAGGTCCAGCAAGAATAAAAGGCAGTGAATTAGACATCAATTAATACAACTCTTAATAACAGATGAGACCATCATAATACTTGCTATGGTTAACTTGCAACATCCTGAGCTTTGGCGTTTTTGTAGATATCCAATGTTGTTAAGCGCTGTATTGCATGATCAATAATAGGCTCTACGTAATTATCTGGTTTTAATAGTGGTTTGCTATTCGGCTGATGCAGCAGTTTTCCAGTTAGGGCTGTTAACTCAGGTAACCAATGCTTGATAAATATCCCTTTATTATCAAAACGTTCACTTTGGGTGGTGGGGTTAAATATCCGAAAGTAAGGCGTGCTGTCACAACCTACTGATGCACACCACTGCCAACCGCCATTATTCGAGGCAAAGTCACCATCAATTAATTTAGACATAAAATAACGCTCGCCCCAGCGCCAATTAATGTGTAAATCTTTAACTAAAAAACTGGCGGTGATCATTCTCAGGCGATTATGCATCCAACCCGTATTGTTGAGTTGTTTCATTGCGGCATCCACAATAGGAAATCCAGTCTCGCCTTTACACCACTGCTCAAATTTTTCGCTGTCATTATTCCATTGAATGTATTTGTCAAAACTCAAAAAGGCTTGGTTTTTAGACAACAATGGATAAAAGTGAAGCAGATGAGTGTAAAATTCTCGCCAAATTAACTCATCAAGCCAGATCTCTTGTCCTTGTGTTAATTGGTTATTCGCTTCCAAATGCAAACGTAAAATGCACTGTTTTGCTGAAATTGCGCCAATAGCCAAATAAGGAGAGAGTTGACTTGTTCCCTCTATGGCTGGGTAATCTCGTTGGTCATCATATTGCTGTGATTTTTCACGGCAAAATTGACGCATTGCATTAAGTATCGTTTTATTTGAAACAGGCCATGCCTTACTCTCATTCGTTATAGATCTGGTAAATGTATGATCATGGTACGCTTTAAGTGACTTTAACTGCGTCGCCGATAATTCAACTGAAGCCGTCACTTTTTCAATGGTTGGTAAGTGTTGATAAAAGTATTCTCTCCACGCCTTTTTAAATGGAGTAAAAACTTTATAAGGTTGATGAGTTTTATTCAGTATTTTGCCAACTTTTACGGCACATTTGGCGTCATAAAAAGCACACTGAACATCAGGAAGTTGT
>JAAGZR010000338.1 GCA_024206155.1 Aliivibrio sp. | reverse complement strand
TTGCTACACTCGGCGTTGTCAGTTTGCCTTTAGTTTCAGTGATTAAGGCGTTAAAATTCAGTTAAGTCTACATAGTAGCAAACGTGTTATGCAGGCGTTATATGCAAGGAGGCATTATGAAAAAAGCTTATCTGTTCGATTGGGGTGACACTTTAATGGTCGATTTTCCAAATACACAAGGAAAAATGTGTGATTGGGAAACAGTTCAAGCCGTAGATGGTGCTTTGGAAATGTTAGCTTCGTTATCCAAGAAAGGACATTTGCTTTATGTGGCAACTGGTGCTGATGATTCCAATGTTCAGGATATTGAATTGGCATTTGAACGAGTCGGGTTGTCTCAATTCATTTCAGGCTACTTTTGTAAGTCAAATATTGGTTTATCAAAAGGTAGTTCTGAATTTTATCAAAGAATAACGAATAAGTTAGGTGTTGAACCTAGTCAACTTACAATGGTTGGTGATTCACTTGAAAAAGACGTTATTTCAGCGATAGAGGCTGGTTTAAATGCGGTTTGGTTTAACCCTCGAGGTTTGGAAAAAGAAAGTCACTCCAATTTTAGAACGATCTCTCGGCTTCATGAGTTAAGCATATAACAAATGCATCAACACGATTTGCTACACTCGGCGTTGTCAGTTTGCCTTTAGTTTCAGTGATTAAGGCAGTAAAATTCAGTTTGGTCTGCATAGTAGCAAACGTGTTATGCAGGCGTTATATGCTTTTTTAGGTTAAGGTGGCTTAATGAAAACAATGAAATTCGGTGCAATTCTATTACTAGTTTCTCCTCTATCTTTTTCGGAACTTTTGCCCTTTGATTTTAACAAGTCATATGATGTGTATGAGTTGCAAGGAGATACTCCAGAAAACGTAGAAAACTCATTTGACAAACGAGCAGATTTTCTTAAAAAGAATAATTTTGACGGCTATACTGCGTGGGAATATAAGTTTAATGTAGATGATGACAGTTGCGAAATGTAGTGGCATAGTGAATTTGGCCACCTAGTTAGAAATTATATAATCATTTCAGAATTAAATAGGTGTACATAATGACAAGACGTCCAAGAAAGAACTATAGCGCAACATACAAGCTAGAAGCTGCCCAATTAGTAATTGAGCAAGGGTACTCAATTACTGAGGCATCCCAGGTTATGAACGTAAGTAAATCAGCCATGACTAAGTGGGTTCAGCAGCTAAAAGATGAGTTAAGTGGAGTGATGCCAACGGCATCTCCGATAACTCCCGAACAAATAGAAATTCGTGAGTTAAAAAAGAAGCTTGCTCGTCTCGAGGAGCATAATGAAATACTAAAAAAGGCTACGGCTCTGTTGATGTCAGACTCACTGAACAATTCGCATTAATAGATAAACTCAGGCAGAGCCACAGTATAAGCATTCTTTGTGAAACCTTTGGTATTC
>JAAGZR010000337.1 GCA_024206155.1 Aliivibrio sp. | reverse complement strand
TTACGTAAAATTACATTCGGCGTGTGTGTATTGTAATAGCCTTGGCCGATGTAGCTTGTATTGAGCGTGTTTTGTTGAGCGATCTGTTTTAACTCAGCAAGCATGGCATTTTCAGAAAGGCCGTGAGGTAACTGCATTGGCTGAGGTAAACGAATTGAGCTTGGTACGGTTTCTTCGATTAATTTTTCTAGTGTTTGAGCGCCAACCGTATTGAGCATATGTTGATGCTGTGAAGAAGCAGGACCATTGTGGCGACGAATAAACTCGTTATCAGTGCCTAATTGTTGAAGAAGCTGACTCATGATCTTAATCCTTTAAATTATTTTTATTCTTCTTCGATGCTTTCAAGGTATTGTTCGCTCGGAATTAGACTTTCTAATTGACCTGCGTTAGACAATTTAATTTTAGCAATCCAACCGCCTTCATACGGTTCTTCGTTAACAAGTTCTGGACTGTCTTCTAGTTCTTCATTTATTTCAATAATCACACCAGAAACGGGTGCATAGATATCAGACGCTGCTTTTACAGATTCTACTAAAGAGAAGTTTTCTTCTGCCGTTACTTCGTCATCTACATCAGGTAGGTCAACAAATACAACATCACCAAGTAGCCCTTGAGCGTGGTTTGAGATACCAACGGTTACTGTACCATCACCATTATCACGAACCCATTCGTGACTTGCTGTAAATTTAAGATCTTTTTCCATGATACTTCTCCAGTGTGATTGTCTTAAGCAAATGGTTTTTAGCCAAATGCTTGTAGAAAAATTAGTATTAAGCGAATTATATTAAGTGGAACTCAATAAAGTGTTTTTGAATTAATAGCGACCATCAGATTACATCTGGTAAACATACAAGTGTGAAATGCAACATTCAACCGCAAGGTTTCCAATAAGAAACTTTGTTTCACATTTTGCTACCTAGCGCACTTTTTGAGCATTCTTGTTACTTTTTATCTCGCAATTTTCTCCTGATAAGATGAGTATTATAAAGGTAGATTGAATATTTAATGAGCAAGGAGCACCGTTTGAGTAATCCTAAAAATGTTATGTCAGAAGCGAAAGTCGTTAAAATTGAGAAAAATAACGAGGAGCAAACGATTGCTCCTCTTGATCTTGGTAAGCGATTAAAAGACATTCGAATTCAACTTGGATTAACGTTAGAAGAGGCGAGTAAGCGCACGGGTCTTGCGCGTTCAACGCTTTCTAAAATAGAAAATGAACAGATTTCACCGACATTTCAGGCCCTGCAAAAATTGGCGAGTGGCTTGGATATCGATATTCCTCAAATATTTGAGCCGCCGAAACAAAAAGGGGCGATAGGTCGTAGAGACATTACGCTTTCGCAGCAAGGTAAGCCTCACCCAACGGCGACTTATGAACATGAATTATTGGCAACGCAATTATCCAATAAAAGGATGATGCCATTTAAAAGTCGTATTCGTGCAAGAGATTTTGATGCTTATGCAGAATGGGTACGTCATGACGGAGAAGAATTTTTATTGGTTCTAGAAGGTGAGGTTTGTTTTTATAGCGAATTTTACGAACCAGTCAATTTAACGGTAGGGGACAGTGTTTATTACGATGCGAGTATGGGACATGTATTGGTATCCATCAGTGAGGAAGACGCTCATATCCTCTGGGTTACCGCTAAATAACCTGCAATTGATGAATCGCAATCCACTATTTATTAGAAACCTAGATCCCAAGAATAACCGACACACTTAGCCAATATCAGGCAAATGGAGAAAGAAGAATGTCAGAAAAACTAAATAAAACGGCACTTTTTGATATGCACGTAGCTGCTGGCGCAAAAATGGTTCCTTTTGCAGGATATGAAATGCCTGTTCAGTATCCATTAGGTGTAAAAAAAGAACACCTTCATACTCGCAATGCTGCTGGCTTGTTTGATGTATCACACATGGGGCAACTTCGCTTAAAAGGTGAGGGTGCAGCCGCGGCATTAGAAGCGTTAGTACCTGTTGATATTATTGACCTTCCTTCTCAGAAACAACGTTATGCATTCTTTACTAATGATGTAGGCGGTATTATGGATGACTTAATGGTTGCTAATTTTGGCGATCATCTGTTTGTGGTAGTGAATGCCGCGTGTAAAGAACAAGACATTGCACATTTACAAGCTAATCTTCCTGATGGTGTTGATCTTGAAGTGATTGAAGATCGTGCTTTATTGGCTCTACAAGGACCTCAAGCGGCTGATGTATTATCACGACTTCAACCATCGGTTGCTTCTATGCTGTTCATGGATACGGCCGTTATTGAGATCAATGGTATCGAGTGTTATATCAGTCGCTCTGGTTATACAGGTGAGGATGGCTATGAAATATCAGTGTCTAATGATAAAGCCGCAGAGCTTGCAGATGCATTTACGTCTTTTGAAGAGGTGGAGTGGGTTGGTCTTGGGGCGCGAGATTCACTGCGTCTTGAGTGTGGCTTATGTTTATACGGTCATGATTTAGATACAACAACAACACCAGTAGAAGCGAGTTTACTTTGGGGTATCAGTAAAAATCGTCGTTCCGACGGTGAGCGCGCTGGGGGGTTCCCAGGTGCGGATATCATTTTAAATCAGCTTGAAAAGAAAGAGGTAAATCGTAAACGTGTTGGTTTAGTGGGGCAAAGTAAAGCGCCAGTGCGTGAAGGCTGCAAGTTATTTGATGCGGCTGACAATGAAATTGGTATTGTGACCTCGGGAACTGCGGGTCCAACAGTAGGTAAGCCGGTATCTATGGGCTATGTAAGAGCGGACCTTGCGGTTATTGGAACAGAAGTGTTCGCTGAAGTTCGTGGTAAAAAGCGTGCAATGACCGTAGAAAAAATGCCATTTGTACCGCAACGCTATTATAGAGGTTAATTTGTTAGACCTAGAGGTTTATAATAACGATAATAGAAATGAATCAGGCAAAAAGAGCATATAACTATGCTCTTTTTTTTAGTTGTGAAAAAAGTGATAGTGAGAATTTTTCTTTATAAAGTATAAGATAGATCAGATTTTTGAAATTAATTGCACACTGTTCATTTTTACTTATTTAATTGAATTAAATAGATTTATTTATACTCAGCGAACATGTGTATGCTCGGAAAATGTTTGCAAAAAAACGTGACCTGTAACACAATTATAGACATGGCACTGAAGCATTTTTTTTACGATTAGATATCAAATAAGGTCCCTCTATGAAGGTTGTCGATTTTCTAAAGCATAAGCGTGAATATCTGGCGAAGCATCCCTTTGAATTAAAAGATTGGATGTCACCAACCATTAAAGATTACTGGATTGAATTTTTAAATAAAGCCAACAACATTCACATTATTTCGTGGGTTAAAGAGCATAAGCGTGCTGTTAATGAGCAGCAAACCGCGGCCGTTCAACCTGAGCCTATTGAAATGAACTTAGATACTCGAGCTGTATTTGAAGAATTAACCGCTCGTTTGGGCGAAGAAATCCATATTGGCGATTGGTCAATGATGGATCAAGAACGCATTAATAGTTTTGGTGCAGTTACTGAAGATATGCAATGGATCCATACCGATCCAGAAAGAGCATCAGCAGAATCACCATTTAAAACACCGATAGCACATGGTTTCTTAACCTTGTCTATGTTGTCAAAACTGACGGATAACGTAGGCAGTGATAATTTACTGTTCCCTACGGCTAAAATGACCGTAAACTACGGTTTGAACAAGGTACGTTTTCCATATCCAGTAAAAGCAGGTAAGCGAATTCGTGCCAGAAGTACGCTAATGTCGGTAACGCCGATCAAGCGTGGCTTAGAAATTGAAACTGAAGTGAAAGTTGAAATCGAAAAATGTCGCCGTCCAGGTTGTGTTGCTGTTTCTGTAATACGTTTATACTTTTAAGTTGTTTAATTAACTTGCTTTAAAGATTTCTTCATAGCAGAAAATAAAAACGCGTTAACTTAGCTAAGGTAACGCGTTTTTTTGTATCTGTAATTCTTGTTTAGTACTGGTATTGGTATAATTAAGCAATTTGTCAATTGTTATGATTTGCACCGCGCAGCATGGCTTGAACTAATTCCGTAGCTTCAAATTTCGTTAACGCCTCATGAGCCCCAACTTGATGCGCTTGTTCAATACAGATCTCACTTGACAGGGAAGTATGAAGTATCACATAAGCGTCTTTTAATCTAGCGTCATTCTGGATTTCAAATGCTAATTCATAGCCATCTAATCCGGGCATTTCAATATCACTTACCACAATATTATATGGATTCCCTTCATCAGAGGCCTTCTTTAGCATTTCATAAGCATCTAATCCGTTCATTGCCACTTGATAAGGGATATTAATGCTATCTAATGCAGTTGACAGCTGTTTACGAGCAACAAAAGAGTCATCGACTAATAAGATATTTAATGGTTTTAATTTTTCTCTTTCTACATCAGATAAAATTGGGTATAAATTTGAGGTATCTTCTGGGTAGATTTTTGATAATAGAAGCTCAACATCAAGCAGCTGTACAATGTTATCTTCAACACGAGTAATGCCTGTCACAAATACATTAGAACCAGCCGTTTTTGGTGAGGGTTCAATTGCTTTCCAGTCACACTCAATAATTTTATCTATGGCTCTTACTGCAAAACCCACAACAGTACGCATACAGTCGGTGATGATAATATAGCAATCTTTAAATTCGTCTTGATGAAGTGCTCTAAAGCCAACGGCAGCAGACATATCAATGATTGGAATTGCCATATTACGAATGGTGGTTGTCCCTAATACGTGGTGGTGGGAGTGGGGAATGGAAGTCAATGCTTGAAAAGGAACGATTTCACGAACTTTCAACGTACCAAGAGCAAAACGTTGAGTTAACGTGAGTTTAAAAAGCAGCATACCTTGCGATTGATTCGCTTTGCTTTTCATAAGTTATGGCCTTCTGAAAATGATTATTTTTATAAATTTAATTGTAGTTTTTTTGAAACAGTTTTTAAAGGTGAGACTATCAATTGATGGCGAATAAACGATATAATTAACACTAATTTATCTAGAATCATTTTGAGGTATTCATGGCTAGCACTGCAGCTGCGCTACACATTCTTGTTAAACATAAAGAACAAGCAGAAGACATTATTCAACAGCTTAAAAAAGGCGCTAAATTTCATGTGTTAGCGAAAAAATACTCTAGCTGTCCTTCTGGCAAAAAAGGCGGCGATTTAGGTGAATTCAAGAAAGGCCAAATGGTACCACAGTTTGATAAAGTGTGCTTTAGTGGTGAAACGCTTGTCCCGCACCTAGTGAAAACTAAATTTGGCTGGCATGTAATTAAGGTTCTTTACCGCACATAAGTAATAGCCTTTAAGAGACATAAAAAAATCCGACCTATAATGTCGGATTTTTTATTATCTGTTCAACGGAAGCTAAAGAAAATTAACGCTCCCAATAGGCCTCTTCTAAACA
>JAAGZR010000336.1 GCA_024206155.1 Aliivibrio sp. | reverse complement strand
GAGGTCACTCCAAGTCGTCCCAGACTTGGGGTAACTCCTTGGGTTTGCCGCATCAAGACACAACACAAGTCCATCTCTAACAATTAGGGGCGAATGTGATAAACTCATGAGTATCTCCCTACTGTTGCTTCGTAATTCTGGAGAACTTCTTCGGCGGTTAGTGCGCGGTTGTAGATAGAAAAATTAGCTATGTCTCCATACATAGAATCGCTTGATGTGCCACCAATTAACAAAGATGAACCCAAGCCGTTTGGATTAGTACCAAAAGTGCTAGAATCGGTCAGTATGCCGTCTGTATATATTCTTAGATAGTTTTCGGAGTAGTTATGAGTCAGTGCGAAAGAATACCACACGTTTGCATCCCAAGTTCTTCTCGACGTGTAAACGGTATTCCCTCCGCCAATATCAAAAGTCCAAGAACCCTTTCCGCTACCCTGTGAATCAGAACGGGCAACCCTACATTCGTAATCACTGTCTATTTTCCACATTCTGTGTCTAACGGCGTTTGTATTAGTTATTCCGTTTTCAACCCTCCACCAGCAGATAACGGTAGCCTCAGATGTAGAAGAAACACTATTAAATTGTATATAATCATCGCTTCCATCAAAAGCAAAATATCCAGCATTGTCGCTGTTAAAAGAAGGACCATTTGTAAGTGTTCCGCTCTTCCCATTAGCTAAGTCAGTGCAAGCAGTCCCCGTACCCGGATAACTTCTTTGATTCGCCGCATCCAAGCACAAAACAAGACCATCAGTAACTATTGTGGGATTGTATGATGTACCCATTAGCTGTACCTCCCTACTGTAGCTTGATAATTTGCGCGTATTCGTCTTTGACTTAGCGCACGTTTGTAAATTTTAAAATTAGAAATACCACCATTTAAATGTAGATCTGAATGCTGTTTACCCAAAACGAAATCTGTTTGAGTTACAG
>JAAGZR010000335.1 GCA_024206155.1 Aliivibrio sp. | reverse complement strand
TGTTTTATATCTTTTTTGATATTTATGTCAGGATAATGAACAAATTATCGATAATTCGCAATAGCTCAGATAAAAACACCATAATTGAATTGCAATATACCAAATAAGCAGTTTTTTACTCTGTTTATTTCACCTATAAAAGAGTGTTTAGTTAATATAAAAAGAATCAACAAAAGATTAAAAATAGAAGATTAAACTAATTAACAATATAATCACAAAGTTAACAACTATTACTATATTGGAACAGTCATGAATAAAAGCTTCACTTTCAAACAATTTCATATCGATATAGGTCAATGCGGAATGCCGGTAAGCACAGACGGTGTGTTACTCGGAGCTTGGGCTGATATTAATAAATGCCAATCCATATTAGACATTGGTTGTGGGACAGGGTTATTAAGCTTAATGTGTGCACAACGCGAAGTATCGAGCGTTATTGACGCGGTTGAATTAATGCCTATTGCTGTAGAGGTAGCAACTAAAAATATTATTCACTCACCATGGCCAGATCGTATTAAGGTATTTCATCAGAATATTTTAAGCTATTCATCAAAAAAGCAATACGAAGCTATTATTTGTAACCCTCCTTACTTTACTAGCGGTGAAAAATCACAAAAAGGCGAACGCTCATCTGCCCGTCATACAGACAGTTTACCTTTCAGTGATTTATTAACTCAGTGCAAAAAACTACTTTCACCGAAGGGGCGAGCCAGCTTCATTCTTCCTCTTTTTGAAGGGAAGCAATTTATCGAAATAGCCAAAATTCTCGGTTTTCGCTTAACAAAACTGACAAATGTAAAAACAATCGAAAAAAAAGACACCTCTCGATTGCTGATAGAAATATCTTCTTTTCCTTATGATTATCAAGAGAATACATTAATAATACACAGTGGAAATGGTTATAGTGATGACTTTATTAAGCTCACAAGATGCTTTTATCTGAATATGGGCTAAAAGATCGGTGATCCATCTCTAATAAATCACTATAATATCTGGCTAACATCATATTTATACTCTTTAGACCTGAACGGAGAATCTACAGTGATCAAAACGTTTGCTGATCTCGATCTATCCCCTAACCTACTGCGCGCTCTTGAGGAGATTGGTTATCAACGTCCAACTCAAGTTCAGGCTATGGCTATTCCTGAAGCATTAGAAGGTAAAGATATCCTTGCTTCTGCTCCAACTGGTACTGGTAAATCTGCGGCTTTCTTATTACCTGCATTACAGCATCTTGATGATTTCCCTCGTCGTGATCCAGGACCTGCGCGTATTCTGATCCTAACGCCAACTCGTGAACTTGCTATTCAAGTAGCCGATGAAGCTCGTGAATTATCAAAGTACACACGCCATAAAGTATTTACGATCACTGGGGGCATTAGCTACCAAGATCACGCTGATATCCTTGCTACTACTCAAGATATCGTTGTAGCTACACCAGGTCGTTTGATGGAATATATTGAAGCTGAGCGCTTTGACTGCCGAGCGATTGAAACACTGATCCTTGATGAAGCTGACCGCATGCTAGACATGGGCTTTGGCCCTGTGGTTGACCGTCTTTCAAAAGAGTGTCGCTGGCGTAAACAAACCTTCTTGTTCTCGGCAACATTAGAAGGTCGTGGTGTCGAAGGTTTCACAGCCGACCTACTGAATGAGCCAGCTGAAATTAATGCTGAGCCATCACGTCGTGAGCGTAAGAAGATCACACAGTGGTATCACCGTGCTGATAATATGCCTCATAAAATTGAACTATTAAAAAGCATCTTAACTCAACAAGCTGAGCGCTCAATTGTCTTTGTTAAAACGCGCGAGCGCCTTGCTGAGCTTCGTGGCCACTTAGAAACCGCAAAGATTTCATGTGCTTGGTTACAAGGTGATATGCCACAAGAGAGCCGTAACAACGCTATCGCTCGTTTCCGTGATGGTAAAGTGAATGTGCTTATTGCAACCGACGTTGCTGCTCGTGGTATCGATTTACCAAACGTAAGCCATGTAATTAACTTTGATATGCCTCGTACTGCTGATGTGTACCTACACCGTATAGGTCGTACTGCTCGTGCGGGTAATAAAGGTAGCGCTGTTTCATTAATCGAAGCACATGACCAACCAATGATGGAACGTGTTGGCCGTTACGTAAAAGAAGAAGAAGTGATTAAAGAGCGCTTTATTGAGGGCTTAAAACCTCAGCATAAAAAACCTGTTTTCAAAAACAAACAGAAAAAAAATGCGAAGAAGAAAGCCGCTCTAGCGAAGAAAAACGCACCGAAGAAGAAAAAGAAAAAATAATTCTATACACTTCGATAGCTAGAACGCTACGCGCTAGAAACGATAAAAGCAGCCTGTATTACAGGCTGCTTTTTTATTTTAAAAAGAAAGAGTTCAGATCGCTTCGCTTAAAGAATTCAGACATAAAAAAACCCGCTAATCAGCGGGTTTTTTATTAACTCAATTCGAGCTGTCTATAATAAAAATTATAGTACGTCGATTGCGTTAAGGTCAGCAAATGCTTTCTCAAGACGAGTAACCATAGAAGCTTGACCAGCACGTAACCATACGCGTGGATCGTAGTACTTCTTGTTTGGCGCAGCTTCGCCAGTTGGGTTACCGATTTGACCTTGTAGGAAATCGAAGTTTTCAGCAGAGTAAGTACGGATACCATCCCATGTAGCCCACTGTGTA
>JAAGZR010000334.1 GCA_024206155.1 Aliivibrio sp. | reverse complement strand
ATTAAATATAAACACTATGCAAAATTCAATTCAATCAAAAAGATTCGTCATTCGTAAATCTCTAATCGGTCAAAACTCTATCATTGAAGTTACATTCAAAAATGGTAAAACATTCAAATACAATCACGATAAAGCGTATGAGCTAATGTCTGAAAATCTTGACCACTTATCATGTTGGTTAAAGTACAACTCGTACACTTCATCAACTTCAATTCCAAAAGTACTACAAAATACTGAAGTACTTTAATAAACTGAACTTGAAGTGGTCTCTGGACACTAAGTAACCAATCTTAGTTTTAATAAGACAAAGTATCCCAAGTGTAAACGTACCACTCATTCAGTTTAAACTGCTTAAATTCAGTATAACTAATGTCGTAGTTGAGCTATCGCCTTAGCGACATAAAATAATACGAGCATGCGATAACTAGTCACAATGGTAAATAGGTGAGTTCGATTCTCACCGTGACTTCTAAATAATTAACTATGCAATATATACTAACTTGCCCTAACGGTAAACAGATAGATATGTCAAGCGACATACTACTACAACTCGAAAGAAAAATACAAAGACAAGAAGTCTTAGAACGTATTAACTACTATAAATCAACTAACAAATGAGAAAATTTACACATAAAACTATCAATACTATTATTTACGCAACTGCAATTGGTTTAGCCGCAATGGCATTATCTGGAATTGGTTTCCTTATATTCGGTTTAATCACCGGTCAGCTTGATGCAGACTTTGGT
>JAAGZR010000333.1 GCA_024206155.1 Aliivibrio sp. | reverse complement strand
GCAAAATAGGATTGCAAACCTAGAAAATATGTTTAGGCAAATGATACCTGAGATGAGTAAAGTAAGTGATGTAGCTTTTGGTACTATGGAGACTGTAAAGTTAATGCCAGGTTATAAAAAAGCATTAGACAAGTTAGTAGAAAAGCATAATAAAGCTAAAGAACAAATAGAAGAAAAAAAGTTTGAAACAAATGTGGAATAACGAATGGAAAAAAGGAGTTGATTACCCTGTTTGGGGTGATACTGACGTATATAAAAAAACAATTGGTGGTGGTTATCTTTTAAAAGGTGAGACACCAAAAGATGCTTATCATAGGGTTTGTAATACTGTAGCAAGACGTTTAGAACGTCCTGAAATGGCCGAAAAGTTTTTTGAATACATTTGGTCAGGTTGGTTATGTCTTGCATCTCCTGTGTTGTCTAATACAGGTACAGACAGAGGTTTACCGATCAGTTGTTTCGGTATAGATGTTGCCGACAGTATATACGATATAGGTAGTAAAAACCTAGAGATGATGCTACTCGCAAAGCACGGCGGTGGAGTAGGAATCGGAATTAATCAAATCAGACCCGCTAGTGCAAAAATTAAAGGAAATGGAACAAGTGATGGAGTTGTGCCTTTTTGTAAGATATACGATTCAACAATACTTGCCACTAATCAAGGATCTGTCCGACGAGGAGCTGCATCGGTTAATCTTAACATTGAACACCCCGATTTCGATGAGTGGCTCGAAATACGTGAACCTAAAGGAGACATTAATCGTCAATCGCTCAACCTGCACCAGTGCGCTGTGGTCGGCGACAAGTTTATGCGACGAGTTGAGTCAGGAGATAGAGAAGCTAGAAAACGTTGGGGAAAACTTCTTCAAAAGCGTAAAGCTACTGGAGAACCTTACGTGTTATTTAAGGGGAATACAAACAAGTGTAACCCACCAGCTTACAAAAAGCACGGTTTAAAAGTACATATGACTAATATATGTAGTGAAATTACATTACATACAGATGAGTCACACAGTTTTGTTTGTTGTTTGTCTAGTTTAAATCTAGCTAAATACGACGAATGGAAAGGAAGTAATCTAATACATGATGCTATATGGTTTTTAGATGGTGTATTAGAAGAGTTTATACAGAGATCCAAAGGTAAAGTTGGATTTCATAATTCTGTAAGATCTGCTGAAAAAGGTAGAGCTTTAGGATTAGGCGTTTTAGGTTGGCACACGTATCTACAGGAAAAGGGCCTACCATTTGAAGGATTAT
>JAAGZR010000332.1 GCA_024206155.1 Aliivibrio sp. | reverse complement strand
TGAATATAGTTACCAAAAGCAAGGCCAAACTCAGTAAAAATAAAGCTCGTTGGGCCTAGTACCAAAATTGCGACTAATAAAGTGACAGCGCCAATAACATTCATTCGGCTTAACCACTGTAAGCCCTTGTCCATCCCCGTAAAAGCTGAAACAGAATAAATTGCCACAATCATAGATAAAAGACCGATTTGACTCATCAGTGAGCTTTCAAGCCCTGTCAGTACCGTTAAGCTGTAACTAAGCTGCGTTGCTAAAAAACCAATTGGACCAATTGTACCAGCAGCAACTGCAATAATTGAGCAAGCATCAATCAATGAGCCTAACCAATGATTCTCAAGTTTGTTACCTAAAATTGGATATAGCAGAGCGCGGGGGCGCAATTTAACGCCACAATTATAATGTGCGTACATTAGTACAATCGTACTTAATGTGCCTAATACAGCCCATGCTAGAAAGCCCCAATGCAAAAAACTTTGGCTTAACGCAGGCGCTACTGCTGCAAGGGTGCCCGTTTTAACATCAGAGAAAGTTGGAGAAGGTGTAATGAAGTGAAAGATAGGTTCAGCAGCTGACCAGAAAACGCCACCGCCTGCAAGTAAGGTACACATGATCATTGCGACCCATTTGAACGTACCGAACGTTGGTTTTTCTTCACCACCCATCTTAATTTTGCCATAACTGCTCATCGCTATGATAAGAGCTAAAACAAATGTGATGATCATTAACCACTGCCACCATAGCCCAAACATGGTCGATGCTGACATAAATAAGGTTTGAATCGTTGCTGTAAATGTTGAGAGATCAACAAGAGCATAGAGAAGGAATAAAAGGATAAATCCTATAGTAAGTGTTGGAACTAGTTTATCGTTATTTTCATTGCTATTTTTAAACATGGGTATCCCACTTGATGCGTGAGGGATGGAACTCTAACAGCTTGAAAAACGTAAAACCAGTGAAATGTTTTTAAAAAAGGCAAAAAAACAGTCAAATATTTATGATTTCAATCACAAAATTCAAAACTTAACCATTAAAATCAACAACCTACAAAATACACCATAAAAAACCACAACAACCCAAAATAATTTACACATTTATCAAAATAACTCATTATGATTAGACGTAATTGAACTTTCCTTATTGGATTTTCTTGTTAATAAAATTCATGTTCTATTCATCTTCACTGTTTTATACTGATGCAGTATTGACTTAATTAGGAAGCATCATGCTAAAAAAATCAGCCTTATACCTTGCTGCCTTATTCATTTTTTTCCCATTATCACAAAGTGCTTTTGCTAATGCTCATCCTGATGGACATCAGCTCATTCAAGATATTCATCAAAATGGCGCTAAAATAGATATCGATGAAGATCAAGATGAAGTTTATGACGCAGTTCAAGCCGGTTTAGTAAAGCCATTTTCTGAGCTTTACGCTATGGTCGAAAAAGACTTCTATGGCCGAATTATCAAAGTGGAACTGGATGAAGACGACAATGAATGGACCTACGAATTAAAGCTGGTACACGAAAACAATATAATCAAAGTCGAATATAATGCAGCAACCTTAGCAATCACAGAGATCAAAGGCCGCGATATTCGCGCAGCTCTTAAATATCAACAAAAAAGATAATCACTAAGAGAATAATAATGAAAATTTTAGTTGTAGAAGATGATCCACGTTTAGGTGAACAAATTGTAGAAACCTTAGAAAGTGCTGATTGGGTTCCAGAGTTATCTCAAGATGGTGTCGACGCTTTATATCGTGCAACAACAGAAGAGTGGGATGCGATTGTTCTCGATCTTGGCCTACCAAAGTTAAATGGGTTAACCGTATTAAAAAGCATTCGTGACGAAAATATTAATACGCCTGTTATTATTTTAAGTGCCCGTGACACACTAACTCAACGCGTCGAAGGCTTAAATGCTGGTGCTGATGATTATTTGACTAAACCTTTTGAAATGGTTGAATTAATCGCTCGTATTCGTGCTCAATTGCGTCGCGCTTCAGGTAATGCTTCTCCAGTTCTAAAAATTGGTGATTTAAGTTTAGATACACGCAGTTCAAAAGTACTTTGGCAAGACCAAGCAGTCAGCTTAACGGCATTAGAGTACAAGGTTGTTGCCTATTTCATGCACAACCCTGATAAGGTCATTTCAAGAACCACACTTGTAGAGCATATTTATAAGCAAGATTTTGATCGTGACTCAAATACAGTGGAAGTATTTATTGGCCGCATTCGTAAAAAAATAGCGCCACAAATTATTAAAACAGTCCGTGGTCTTGGTTATCAACTAAACCCTTAAAGTATTGAAAGGTTTACTGTGAATACATCATCGAGACAATTCAAAGATACCCTCAAAAAATTGAGTCTAAAAAGCCGCTTGCTTCTTGCTGCGGCTTTTTGGCTATCTGCTATGATATTGGCTGCGGGAATTGGTATCCCTAAATTAGTAAACGATTATCTAGTCCAAGATGTAAAAAGTCAGTTATCGCTTTCAATGGATGAGATCACCGCTAATATCGAAGTGAATAGCGAGGGTAATCTCATCATGCCATCACGTTTATCCGATCCTCGCTTTAGTCAGCCTTACAGTGGCCTTTATTGGAGCGCATCAACTAAAGGTGATGATCTTCGTTCGCGATCTTTGTGGGATAAAAAGCTCACATTCAAAGAAGATAATTTATCTATTAACCCAAAAGTGAAAGGCGCTAATAACGAAGAACTTATTTATATACAAAAAAATATTTATCTTCCTGAAATTAAACAGCCAATAACCATCACTGTTGGTCTTGATGAAGATCCATTAGAAAAAACCTTACATCAACTTACAGGCCAGCTCTGGATCATTCTTGGCTTATTATTCAGTGGGGTACTATTTCTTATCGGTATTCAAGTCAGTTGGTCACTTCGCCCTTTAGCTAAAATGCAATCTGAGTTAGTGATGCTACGTAAAGGTGAACAACAGGCATTAGGTCAGCATTATCCTCAAGAAATCGCGCCCTTGGTTTCAGATCTCAACGCACTATTATTTCATTACCAAGAGTTACTTGAACGTGCTCGTCATCATGCTGGTAATTTATCTCATTCATTAAAGACACCTCTATCGGTACTAAAAAATGAATTAGAATATTTGAGCGTTGAAGATAAAAATCGGTTATCTGCTCCTATTGCTCAACTGCAAGCACATATTGATTATCACCTTAGTCGTGCTCGCATGGCAGGTTCAATGAATATCCTCTCAGTGGCTACCTCACCCTCTGAACGAGTCGATGCTATCTCAATGGCATTTGATAAAGTCTATGCTGAACGTGAAGTGATATTAATTAATGAGCTAGATAGTGAAGATCATATCGCCGTCGATAAGACCGATCTCGATGAAATGCTAGGGAATCTACTTGAAAATGGGTATAAATGGGCACATTCAATGATCCGTGTTCATTCTAAGCAAGTTGAAGGAAATCAAATTCAAATCATGATTGAGGATAATGGTGAGGGTATTCCTGAATCAGAGTTTGAGCAAGTCATTAAACGCGGTATCCGTTTGGATGAAACAACTCCTGGAACAGGTCTTGGGCTAAATATCGTGAGTGAAATGGCACACAGTTATCGCGGATCGCTTAAGTTATCAAAGAGTGCAATGGGAGGACTAAAAGCCACCCTAAGATTCCCACTAGTAAAAGAGTGAAAATATTAAAAATAGAAGAAAAGGAAAGCCACACGTCTCAAAATGTGGCTTGATTTGGAACTGTTCGGGGTCATAACCGGACGTGCTAACTATCTAATGTTACTCATTAAATTTCAAGATCTTTTATAAACACTCCGCTTAAAAAAAAACCAATTTGAGACATTGGTGCATAAATTTGTGATTCAGATAACATTTCTTTTCTGGTCGTTCTTACCCACTTCCCCACCGTATCTTAGAGTTACGATTAACCGACCAAATTATCGTATTGTTGCTGATTAGACTTAGATGGCAAATAAACCGTAAATACCGAGCCTTTTCCAAGTTGCGAGCGAACTTTAATTTCCCCATCCGTTTGGCTGAGCAAACTCTGAGATACCGAAAGCCCTAACCCTGTACCCTCTCGTTTGGTGGTATAAAATGGGTCAAAGATCCGACTTAATTGTTCAGCGCTCATACCACTACCAAAATCTTCAACTTCAATAATAGCACCACGTTCTTCGCCTTCTTCACACCATGTACGACTGCGAATGATCAACTTCCCTTTACTGTTCATCGCATAGATACCATTCATCTGTAAATTAACCAATACTTGTAGCAGATGATGGCGATTGACTTCTACTCGTGGCGGCTGTTCAAAATCAAACTCCACCTCAATATCTCGCTTATGCGCCCCGGTACGAACTAAAGTTACACTCTCTTCAATGATGGGGTTTATATATTGCCAAGTAACTTGATCTTGAATTCCACCTTGTCTGCTATATTGCAACAGACTGCGCGTGATATTACGAATTCGATCTATCTGCTCCATTATCGCATCAAGCTCTTCTGAGATAACTTCTGCGCCCTCTCCCAACTCATACTTAATTAATTCTGTATTGCCTAAAATTACAGCGGTTGGGTTATTAATCTCGTGCGCAATACCTGCGGTAAGCTCCCCTAAAGAAGCCAGCTTCTCACTCATGATTAGCTTATCTTGAGCCAGCTTCAATAACTTAATATATTGCTCTAACTCAATGGTTTTCTCATGCAAACTGGCTGTTCTTGATTCCACTTTTGATTCAAGCTCTTTTGAGGCTCGTTGAATTTCCAAGTTTCGTTGCTGAAGTTGATCAAGCATGTTGTCAAACTGCTGAGCTAGACTTGCAAGCTCATGGTGGTTATCGAGGCCTAAATCTCCAATACGAACGTCTTTTCCCATTTGTACCGATTTAACGACATAATGGATTTTTTCTATCGGTTGGAAAAGGTCTCTTGCACCTCTATGCACTAAAATAGTTGATAACAACAGAGTGATTAAAATTGTAACTCCTGCCTCAACTAAATTTTGTAAATATTGACTTAACAATGGCCACTCAAGGTAACCGGTATAGAGCATTCCAATGACCTTATCATTCATGTCTCTAATAGGTTCATAAGCCGAAATATACCAGTCGTTATATACATACGCCCTATTGACCCAGCGCTCTCCTTTTTCTATTACGTTATTTTTCACTTTCGCAGATACCGTCGTTCCTATAGCACGGCCTTGATTGAGTGATTTATTGGAAAAATCATTATGTAACGGTACATTGGTACTAATACGTAAATCATCTAAAAATAATGTAACCGTCCCGTAATTATCAGCAGATAAATCGCCTTCTGGATAAATTAAGTCTCGAATACGATCAACTAAGAAGGTGCTGTTATTTAAAATAATACCGCTATCTACTATCCATTCTAAATACCCATGCTCATTAAAAATAGGCATTAAAGTACGGCTGATTAGGCCTCGCTTTTCTATACTGTTGTCTTCTTTGTTTACAACATAAGCTTGTGATGCCAATGCAGGTGAAATATTTTTTAAATCATCTTGTTCTATGACTTGAAAAAATGTCCTAGGGATCCCTAACGACAGTGCCTTTAAAATGGTTGCAGGTAACTGATCAACGTAACTTATGGGGCGAAGAGTGATATAATCTGAATTGTATTTTCCTGCTTGATCTCTTACCCAAGCAGTCAGGTCAGGATTTTTCTCTTTTAGTCTCATTTGAAATTGATAAGACTCAACAAAACTACGAAGCTCTGCTCCTTGCTCTTTCTGTAAAAAAATAATGCTATTATTAGCGACAGAAAGTTTACTTCCTACGTCATTAAGTGCATTTTGCCACGTATAATGTACCGACCAAAACGCAGTAATCACAACTAGCGCTAACAGTGTTAAAAACAGTGGGACTGAGTTTAACCATAGTAGTCGATATCTTACCATGGTTTGAATACGCCGTTTCCATAACGACAAAGACAGCATCATGCGATTTCTTCACTCCACTCTTTAAATTTTCTTTCTAATGTTTTACGAGCAACACCGAGTTGCCTTGCAGCAGCAGATTTATTGCCATCGTGGAGATCCACAACGGAGATTATATGCTTCTTTTCAACTTCTTTTAATGTCCATTTTTCAGGGTACTCATCCATTTCTGGCATACACGTACATTCCGTTGGTTCTTTATCTGAGATTTGCTCTTGGTTAGATGATTGTTGCTGCAATGCCACATCACTTTGAAGACTAGCCCAATGCGCTACCGGTGGTTTACCAAGTAAAATACAACGCTCAATCATATTTTTTAGCTCACGGATATTACCGGGCCAATCATACTGAGACATAGCAGCGATATCTTCATGAGCCCAATGAATCGGCTTTAATCCCATTTCTTTTGCTACCATGTGTGAAAAGTGTTCTGTTAAACAGGCCAAATCCGCTTTACGTTCACGCAACGCTGGCAGTGAAACGGTAAGAACATTTAAGCGATAAAAGAGATCTTTTCTGAAATTACCTTTTTCTACTTCTTCAAGTAGATTACGGTTGGTTGCTGCTACAATACGGACATCAACTGGGATTTCTTTTTCAGAGCCCACTGGTCGAATGGCTTTTTGCTCTAAAGCACGTAAAAGAGACGATTGCATCCCTATTGGCATTTCACCAATTTCATCTAAAAATAGAGTCCCACCGTTAGCGACTCTGAATAACCCTTCACGCCCTTTTTTGGCACCGGTAAACGCTCCTGACGTATGACCAAACAATTCACTTTCAAGAAGATCGGGGGCAATAGCACCACAATTAAGAGGGACAAACGGACCGTTACGGTGACTTAATTGATGTAAACCACGAGCCACAAGCTCTTTACCTGTACCTGATTCACCTTCAATGAGGACTGCGGCATTTGATGGTGCAAGTTGAGCAACCATATGTTTTAGCTCTATGGTTTTTTCCGCATTGCCGATCATTTCAATTGGGTTATTTTTTTCCACTTCTCGTTGTAGTGCAAAATTAGTGCGTTCAACTAAACGACGATCCATACAACGCTTCACCGCTTGCAGCATATTTTCAAGATTAAACGGTTTTAAAATAAAATCAGCAGCACCTAATCGCAGTGCCTGGATTGCAGTGTCTAACTCTGCGTATCCGGTCATAAATATAACGTCGTAGTTTCGAGAATCAGAAGTAATGCTCTCTTGCCATTCTAGTCCAGTTTGGCCCGGTAAATTGATATCAAGAATGATCAAATCAAGATGGTGAGATTGACGAATAACTTCGGCATCTTCAATGGTTCCAACAGTATGAACCAGTCCAAATTGTTTGCTTAATGCTTTTTTAAGTATGGTTTGCATACCGACTTCATCATCAACAACAAGTACTGAAAATGCATTCCAATCTAATTTCGAGACCATAGAGCTTCCTAATTTATACACTTCAATGAGATATGTGGGTCAAAATGTCCTAATTATTCTACTCTGTATTCTACAAAATGTATCCTTTCATATGAGACATTTTGTCCTAAACGCATTTTTTGTAGGTACTTTATGTCAGGATTTTCATCAATCAATTAAATATCATGAGGTTACAGGCAGCACCATCAATATTATTTCTGGCATAGTGATTGCTTTAATGGTGATGAATCTATTCATTTATTGCACTTACAGTAATTTTAATAACACTACATGGATATAACATGAATAATAAAATTAGTAC
Organism: Aliivibrio sp.; assembly: GCA_024206155.1. Classification (GTDB taxonomy): domain Bacteria; phylum Pseudomonadota; class Gammaproteobacteria; order Enterobacterales; family Vibrionaceae; genus Aliivibrio. The sequence goes on along the minus strand of JAAGZR010000332.1, from coordinate 19,799 downwards.
GTTTACAGTGATGGCTACACTGGCTCTTGGTTCTTTTTCTGTAACTAACGTATATGCAGATGATGCTAGCATCGTTCGTCTTGCAACGACAACAAGTACTTACCACTCTGGTTTACTTGATTACCTATTGCCTGAATTTAAAAAAGATTCTGGCTACGAAGTTCAAGTATTGGCAGCGGGCACAGGTAAAGCGCTAAAAATGGGCGAAAATGGTGATGTTGATTTAGTAATGACTCACGCGCCTAAAGCGGAAGCAAACTTTGTTGAAAAAGGTTATGGCATTGACCCAAAAGCATTAATGTATAACGATTTTGTTCTAGTTGGTCCTAAAGCTGATCCTGCACACATTCACGGTATGAAAGACGTGACTGCGGCATTCAAGAACATAGCGGAATCAGACGTTACTTTCGTTTCTCGCGGTGACGACTCTGGCACAAACAAAAAAGAATTGATTTTATGGTCTCAAGCTAAGATTGAACCAAACTTTGGTGGCTACAAAGCCGTTGGCCAAGGTATGGGACCAACATTGAACATGACTTCTGAGCTACAAGCCTACACATTAACTGACCGTGGTACTTGGCTAGCTTACCAAAACAAAGTTGATCTTGAGATCATGGTTGAGGGCGACAAGCGTCTATTTAACCCTTACCAAGTGATTCTGATTAACCCTGAGCGTTACAAGAACTTAAATACGAAAGGCGCTCAAGCATTTAGCGATTGGTTAGTAAGTGGGAAAGGCCAAGCAATGATCGATAGCTTTACTCTTCACGGTAAAAAACTGTTCACTGCGGACGCTAAATAATCCATGACTATCTTAGCCACTTCTCACGAAGCCATTCAATTATTGTTTAGCGGTGATGCTGCGTTATGGAACATCGTTGGTGTCTCATTCTCTGTCTCACTCTTTGCAATGGCCGTTGTGTTATTACCTGCTCTCTTGTTGGCGTTTGCGCTTGCGTATGGCTCGTTTCCTGGACGGTGGCTGCTGCTCTCTATTATTAACACGTTACAATCTGTACCTACTGTTGTAATTGGCTTATTGTTGTATATGGTTCTTTCTCGTTCTGGGCCTCTTGGTGATTGGCAATTACTCTTTACTCAAGAAGCAATGATCATCGGTCAAATGTTTATCTGTTTCCCTATCATGGTTGCCATGATGCATGGCGCATTTCAACACAGTGACCGACGAATATGGGAAACTGCATTTACCCTCGGCGCTTCATTACCCCGTGCTTTTGGTAGTTTAATTTGGGAAACCCGATTCCCTATTCTAGCAGCCGTTATTGCTGGTTTTTCTCGAATTATTACTGAAGTTGGCTGCTCGATGATGGTCGGCGGTAACATCTTTAATGCAACACGAAACATTCCAACCGCAATCGCTATGGAAAGCCAAAAAGGTGCCTTTGCTCAAGGGGTTGCCCTTGGTATGGTGCTATTGATTTTAGCTCTGGTGTTAAATTTTTTACTCTCTATCACTCGTGGTAAAGGGTATTTACGTACTTAGTAGGCACAAGAAATGACAATAAGAATTACTGCCGATAATCTATCGATGCGATTTAATGATCGTGTGCTTTTCCATATTCCACATTTATCATTAGGACCAAAAGAGTCAGTCTATTTACGCGGCGCTAATGGCGTTGGTAAAACAACACTACTTAAGATTTTATCTGGATTACAAAAACCAACGACTGGCAAGCTTAATCTTAACCAACCCCATTGGACTGCACGCTTATTTGGTCGTTCAGGCAACAATCATATTGTATACCTTCATCAAAACTCATTCTTATTTGATGGCACCGTTTTCGACAATGTTATTTATGGTATGAAATACACCACCATGAATAAACTTGAAAAACGCAATATGGTGATCAATGCCCTACGTATGGTTGGTCTTGAAACGTTAGCTGACGAGCATATTTCTGTTTTATCTGGTGGTGAAAAACAACGTGTCGCTATGGCACGAGCTTGGGTGCTAAAACCTTCTATACTGCTAATGGACGAGCCAAGTGCCAGCGTTGACCAAGAGTCCATCGATTTATTGGTGATTATGGCCAAAGATCTCCTTGATCGCGGTTCTAGCATTGTCGTTACCAGTCATCAAACCAACGCATTAACTGAAATTTGTCATCGTCAATGGACCATTTCAGACGCAAAGCTGATAGAATCAACGCCATTAAAAGTGATTGTTAGCAAGGATAAGTATGCTCCAGCCAAAGCAAACTAGTTGGGTAATTTTAGCGGGTGGACAAGCTCGTCGTATGGGCGGTAAAGATAAAGGGTTTGTTCTATTTCAAGATAAACCACTAATCGAGCACGCTTTAGATACGTTAACACCTCAAACTGACCAGATTGGCATCAATGCTAATCGCAGTATAGAAGAATATTCACGTTACGCGGTCACCTTTCCAGATCAATTTAGTGAATACCCCGGTCCTTTGGCGGGTATGCATTCTGGTCTTGTAAACATGAATTCTGATTGGGTTGGATTTATTCCTTGTGATTCTCCTAACCTCCCAAAAAATTTAGTGTCATTGCTTTGCGATGCAGTAAAAGAAGATACTGATATAGTGGTAGCTCACGATGGTGAGTACATGCAACCTGTCGTCACTTTAATGCACAAACGTATTATTCCAAAAATTGATGCCTTTTTAATGCGTGGTGACAGAAAAATCATCCTATTATACAAAGAGTGTAATACCGTATTTGCTGATTTCTCTAACTACCCTAACGCTTTTATCAATTTGAATAGTCCTCAAGAACTTGAACAATTTGGAACCTTATTATGAGCTTAACGTCTGCGTCTATCCCACTATTGGGCTTTGCTGCTTATAGTGGCACAGGTAAAACAACATTACTTGAAAAACTGCTCCCTAAACTGACTGGTATGAGACTAAAAGTCGCAGTTATCAAACACGCTCACCATAATTTTGATATCGACCAAGAAGGCAAAGACAGCTACCGTTTACGTAAAGCGGGTGCGAGCCAAATGTTGATTAGCTCTCGTTTTCGTAATGCGTTAATTACTGAAACGCCTGATGAAGAAACGACCTGTCAGCAACTAATCAATAAGTTAGATCAAACTGAACTTGATTTGATTCTTATTGAAGGCTTTAAACAACTGCCATATACCAAGATTGAACTGCATCGTGAGCAAGTGGGTAAACCTTGGATCTTCCCAGAAGATAACAACATCATTGCGATTGCAGCAGACTCAAAAGCTGAATCTAATCTGCCTCAAATGGACATCAATGATACCGATGCTATCACTGCGTTCATTGTTAGCTACGTAAAAAAACATCAGCATAAACAGCAAAGTGACCTATCCGCTAACTGTGATGAATTATCTCCTGCATTTTTATCTGTTAGCCAGGGAAGAGCTAAGATATTAGACGCTATTACTCCACTAAATTCACAAAATGATGTTTCTTTAGTTGAATCGATTAACGCATTAGCTGCTCAAGATATTTTATCGCCTATTAATGTTCCTCAGCACAATAATTCAGCAATGGATGGCTATGTGATTTGTGGTGATGATTTAGAGCGTGAAAGCTATACGGTTGTTGCCGAAATCATGGCCGGTCATAGTTATAATAGCCCTCTTCAACACGGTGAAGCCGCAAAAATTATGACGGGTGCACCAGTACCTGAAAATGGCAATACGGTGATCATGCGTGAACAAGCGATTCAAAAAGCAGACCAAGTACGCTTCGATGCGGGTAAATCAGGTATACGTAAAGGACAAAACGTTCGTCTAGCCGGTGAAGACCTTGCTATCGATCAAATCTGTGTGGCTAAAGGCTCACGCATTACAGCCCCAGAAGTTGGTATGCTTGCTTCACTTGGTATAGCCTCTGTTCCTGTGTTTAATAAAATTAAAGTCGCTATATTCTCTACTGGCGATGAAGTTCAAGCTCCAGGTGAAACACAAAAAGCCAATTCGATTTACGACTCAAATCGCTTCACATTAACGGCATTATTGCAGAAAATCGGTTGTGAAGTGATTGATTTCGGCATTATTGAAGACAGTGAAACCGCGTTAGAATCAACGCTATCTCAGGCATCACAACAAACAGATATGATCTTATCCTCTGGTGGTGTCTCGGTTGGTGATGCGGACTACATCAAAACGATCTTAGGTAAACTGGGTAATATTAATTTCTGGCGTATCAATATGCGTCCGGGTCGCCCTCTTGCCTTTGGTCATATTGGTGATATTCCTTTCTTTGGTTTACCGGGTAATCCTGTTGCCGTAATGGTGGCGTTCTTGCAGTTTGTTGAGCCTGCATTGCGTAAACTTCAAGGCGAAGATGTCTGGAAACCTGAGACTTTTAGGGCAATTGCCAAAGAGTTTATTCGCTCTCGCACTGGCCGAACGGAATACAGCCGTGGTATTTACTCGATTAACCAAAATGGTCAAATGGAAGTGGTAACTACAGGCAAGCAAGGTTCAGGTATCTTACGTTCAATGAGCGAAGCCAACTGCTTAATTGAAGTGGAGCCAGAGGTTGAATCAGTAGATATTGGTCAGAAAGTGACGATTATTCCGTTGGGTTCGAGAGTGTAACACCTCTATATTCCAATAATTACAAACAGGCCTATATTACAACTAGGCCTGTTTTCTTTTCTAATCTCTTTATCCAATCTCATGTTGATGGTATAAAGTGCCTAAAATACTGTGTTCAAAAAATTATAAGGCTCCAAGATGTCTAAAATGTTCTTCAAAGGTCGTATCGAAACTCGTCAAAACCATGTTCTTTCTGGTTTTAACACCAAGCGTGACGTTAAGTTAGGTACTGAAGAAGCACCACTAACTTTAGTTGTTCAAACAGAAGAGCGTAAAGTTGAAATTGAAGCGCAGCTTACTGAGCACAACTTATTCGCAAACATCGAAGTGAATGCTGAGAAAGAAGAAAATATTCTTGAGCTTGAAGGCGTTTTAAACAAGCCAAAAACAACTCGCTTTGAAAAAACACCTAACCGCAACGAACCTTGTTCTTGTGGTAGCGGTAAAAAATACAAAAAATGTTGTGCTTAATAACTATTCTAAATAGTTAAGCTAACCACAAAAAAGAGCCTCTGTTTATCTGTTAGTAATAACAAAAACATGAGGCTCTTTTTTTATCTGCATTTTCTATTTTAGTACTGGTTAACTATTATTCTTTAATGTTTAAGAACGCTGCACCACGCACACCGCCAGAGTCACCGTGTTTAGCCTTAATGATGCGAGGAACTCGTGCAACTGATAATAGGTGTTTTGGAAGACGCTTTGGTAACTCTTCATAAATCAATTCAAAGTTAGATAGACCACCACCAAGCGCAACTACATGTGGATCAAAACAGGTAAATAGGTTAGCAAAACAGATTGCCAATAATTCCATAAAGCGTTCGACATGCTCTACCGCTTTTTCATCACCTGCTTCATTTGCTTTGATGATATCAATCGCTTTTTTCTCTTCACCGTAATAATGAGCATAAAGTAGCTCAAAGCCACGACCAGAAAGATAGCTATCTAAACAGCCTTTATTACCACAACCACAGCCTAGTAAAGGAGCATTTTCACCTAAATGGAACCATGCATCGATTGGTAAACGAGAGTGCCCTAACTCCCCTGCTACATGGCTGTAACCAGAGAATGCTTTACCATCAAAAATTAAACCGCCACCAAAACCAGTGCCTAAAATTAGGCCCATAACTGATGGAGAGTCTTTTAATTCTTCATCCCACGCTTCTGATAATGCAAAACAGTTAGCATCGTTATCAATTTTTACTGAACGACCAATTTTTGCTTCTAAATCTTTACGTAAAAATTGACCTTTTGCTGCGGGTACATTACTTGTCAATAAAGCTCCCGTTTCAGCATCTTCCATTCCTGGAATACCTAAACCGACTTTACCTTCAACGCCAAATTGAGCGTCATATTTTGCAATTAAGCCAGCAATGTCATCAACCAATAATGCGTAATCTTCTGTTTGCGTTGGAATTCGTTCAGTGGCAACGCGCTCTAATTTTTCATTAAACGCACCAAATTCAATCTTTGTGCCGCCTACATCAAAACCATAGTACATAAGGTATCCTTGTCTTAATCTATTTAAATTTTTTATGGTGTTATCTTACCTAATTTATATAAATACAGACTGTGACCTAGACGATATTCATTGGTTTTTAGTGTGAGATGAACCTCAAAGTAGCATTAGATTTCGTTATTTACTTTCAGTTCTGTACGAAAATCAATCAAACGTTTTAATCCCATTCCTCTTTCAGCTCCCTTCACTGGTCGCTTACTATAAAGATAGTGCTCTCGAAATAGTTCAAACCAACACTCTAGGTGCTTCGCATTTTCTTTTTCACCAAATAAATCCAATACCAAACTTGCAACTTCTGCCGTAGCAAGCTGATGATCTTTTGATGCTTTACGCATAATGTAGCTAGACAGGTGCTCACTATTAAATGACAGCACAGGCAATTGATGTAGGTAAACACTTTTACGATACATACGGCCCGCTTCGCGCCAACTGCCATCAAGTAAAATAAATAAAGGCGTTTTTCCCTCTTCAACAACGATATCATTCGTTACTAAGGCTTTATTTTCAATTTGCTCTTCTGGGAAGATAACAAACGGTTGATACGAGTCATCTTGCAATAAAGCAAGCATCTCTGGATTTGGCTCAGTACGAGACCACAGATAAGCATGAGTCTCAGGAATTAAGTCTGCAATAAGTTTGCCTGTGTTGCTTGGTTTTAAAACTTCAGTATCAAACATTATTAACAAAAAAGCCGCGTTAGATTGAACGTCTGGTTGATGCTCACAAATGCAGTAGTCTTTATGTACTTGGCAGTACTCACAACGGTTCACATTAGCACCACGCGCATTAAAGGGTTTTGTAGAACGTGCTAATCTTTCTTTATGTAATTGATGGACTTTGTGAATACGCATTTGCAATAACCAAGCTATTTATATGGAAAAAAAAGCGCATTTTACTTACAGTATGAGTAATAACAAGTTTAATAAGAGAATTCCGAATGGAAATTAACTGGATTGAATACAATGACCCTCTACGCTTGGGCTTCTTTATCATTGCATTCATCATTTTTGCTTTAGCTGAGTACCAATGGCCACGCAAAGTCTTAACGCAAAAAAAATCTACACGTTGGGCTAGTAACATAGGTTTAGTCTTTTTTAATAGCTTAATTCTTCGTCTCACTCTGCCTTTATTAGCCATTGATGCTGCTTTTATTGCACAACAAGAACAATGGGGATTATTTAATTATTTAAACACGCCATCATTTTTAACAGGGCTTCTTTCTATCTTGTTATTGGATTGGTTAATCTATTGGCAACATCGCGCCTTTCATCGTGTTCCTTTATTATGGCGCTTGCATCGAATGCATCATTCAGATCAAGACATTGATGTCACCACAGGGACGCGTTTTCACCCTATCGAGATCATTATCTCTATGTTGGTAAAAATAGCGGCTATTGGTTTACTTGGAATTCCAGTTGAAGCGGTTATTCTGTTTGAAATTACTTTAAATGTCAGTGCGATGTTTAACCACAGCAATCTGTTTATTCCAACGTGGTTAGATCGTTATATCCGAGTGTTATTGGTGACGCCTGACTTCCACCGGGTTCATCATTCTGTTCATATCTCTGAAATGCATAATAATTATGGTTTCTTTTTATCTATTTGGGATCGCATTAGTAAAACCTATTTAGTAAAACCAATAGATGGGCATAAAGAGATGAAAATCGGGCTTGGTTTTTTCAGAAAAGAAAAAGAACAACGCTTAGATAAAATGCTAACGCAACCATTTAGAAATAAATAAAACATGGTAATGAGGTGTTCACAACACCTCATTCTTATTTGCTAAATGAGTTTACTTCTTCTTCCGTTAAGTAACGCCATTGACCTTCGTTTACATCAAGTCTGATCGATCCAATCTTCTCACGGTGTAAAAAGACAACTTTATTACCAATCGCTGAAAACATTCGTTTTACTTGATGAAACTTACCTTCCGTAATAGTAAGTAGAACCTCTTGGGGCGTAATAATATCAAGCTTGGCAGGACGCGTAAGTTGTAATTCACCTTGTAACTGCACTCCGGTTGCAAATTGTTTCTCTGCATCTTCTGCTATTGGTTTGCGTAAACCCACTCGATACACTTTTTCGCATTTTTTAATTGGGGTAATTATATTGTATGACCAATGTCCATCATCAGTAATTAACACTAACCCTGTCGTGTCTGCATCCAAGCGTCCAGCAATATGCAACTCTGTATTATTCCCCTCTTCTATATAGTTAAATAAAGAGGGATAAGCTTCATCAACATTAGAGCAAATAGTATTCCATGGCTTATTCATTAATATATAACGAAAAGGTCGAGCGACTAACTCTTTCCCATTCAGCGTAACTTGATTATTTTCATGAACTTGGGTTGACTCAAGTGTGACAACGTCACTGTTTATTTTTACCCTTCCCTCAAGAATCAACTCAACCGCTTGGGCTTTCATTAATTCTGTACTTTTACAAATAAACTTATCAAGACGCATAGAACCAAACATTACCACTTATCATAACGTCATTATCCTTGCTCTATTCAAATAAGCAATCGTATTACAAAAACGAGCGATCAAAAAAGGCGATCCGAAGATCGCCTTTTTATTTATATGCTTAGAGCTAATTATGTACCTTGCTCTAATTATATACTCAGAACTAAGCGCTTATTCTATTAACCATTATGGCGTATAGAACGTTGCTGCACCCGGACCTACTGGTAAACCGAATACGAATACCCACAGGTAGAACAGAATACTCCAACCAAACATGAACACCATTGAGTATGGAAGCATGGTTGCAATCAGTGTACCGATACCTAAATTCTTCATGTAACGTGTCGCTACCGCAAGGATAAGACCAAAATAGCTCATCATTGGAGTGATGATGTTCGTTGTTGAATCACCGATACGGTAAGCCGCTTGAATTGTCTCTGGTGCGTAACCTACTAGCATTAACATTGGAACAAAGATTGGTGCGGTTACTGCCCACTGTGCAGATGCAGAACCGATCATTAAGTTAATGAAGCCACACATTAAGATAAATGCGAAAAATAGCATTGGACCAGTAAGGCCGATATCTTGTAGGAAGCTCGCTCCACCTACCGCAATCACTTGACCAAAGTTAGTCCACTTAAAGAAAGCAACAAACTGTGCAGCAAAGAACACAAGAACAATATACATGCCCATTGAAGACATTGATGTTGCCATTGCATTGATCACATCACGATCATTCTTCATTGAACCTGTAACTTTACCGTAAACAAAGCCTGGAATAGCAAAGAATACAAAGATAAATGCCACAATACTCTTCAAGAATGGAGAGCCTGCAACCGTACCTGTCGCTGAACGTAACACGCCATCTTCTGGAACAATCGTCCATGCAAGTAATGCACTCACAACAAGAACAGCCACACCTGCAAATTTAAGGCCTTTCTTCTCAACAGCAGTTAGCTTACCCATTTTATCGTTTGATAAATCTTCAGACGCTTCTTCATCATTGTATTTACCCAATTTTGGTTCAACAATTTTCTCAGTAACAAAAGCGCCTGTGAATGAAATAAAGAACGTTGATACAAACATGAAGTACCAGTTCGCTTCAGGGCCAACCGTATACGTTGGATCAATCATTTGTGCTGCTGTTTCTGTAATACCAGAAAGCAGTGGATCAACCGTACCGATTAAAAGGTTTGCTGAGTAACCACCAGATACACCAGCGAAGGCGGCCGCAAGACCTGCTAACGGGTGACGGCCTAATGAATGGAAAAGCATTGCTGCTAAAGGGATAAGTACTACGTAACCAAGCTCAGATGCCGTATTTGAAATAATACCTGCAAATACAACCGTTACTGTAACCATACGCTTAGACGCGCCCATAACCATACCACGCATTGCAGCAGATAACATGCCTGAGTGCTCTGCGATTGCAACACCAAGCATTGCAACAAGAACGGTACCTAATGGTGCGAAACCGACAAAGTTTTTCACTAGGTTAGTAACGATTAGCTGTAAACCTTCAGCATTGAAAAGGCTAACCACGTGGATCATACCATCAGCGGCTCGGCCTTTTGCCCCTTCTGGACGAGGATCTATTACTGATAGTTCAAAGTAACCAGCAATGCCTGATGAAACTAAAATTGCCACACAAAAGATTGCAAACAGAGTAATTGGGTGTGGTAATAGGTTTCCTAAATATTCTACTGAATCAAGAAAACGCGTGAACAACGGCCTTTTTGGCTGCTGTTGATTCTGATGTTGCGATGCAGACGAACTCATCTGTAACTCCTTGTTTTTGACTTAGCTCTTCAAATAAAACACAACATTTCGTACCAAATGGTTAAATTATGAGTATTTTAGTTAAAAGTAAGTACTTCCAAAATTCACGCAAAGGTTACATGATTGTAAAATACAAGGAAAGTTCTAAATGTCACAAAACATTTCATTTGTAGATTATTAACCTAACTTTACAAACAAATACCACAACTTTAACTAACAATTAGTTAGATTGATTCACAAAGATCATAGAGAATACATAAGATTATTATTAATATTGCGTTAAACTATGAAAATAAGTCAAAATAGTAAGGTTGCTTTTTATCTAGGATGACACATGATTCGCCATTTTATTTTATTTTTTACTCTACTCACTCTATTTGGCTGCGCCTCTTCTCCTGAACCTCAATTAACGAAAGAAGAAATTCGTATTCAGCATCCTCAGTTATCAACGTCTGATAGATATCAAGATTACTTTCAAGAATGGCAAGGCGTACCTTATCAATATGGTGGCACAACGAAACGTGGGGTTGATTGCTCCGCATTTACTCAAGATGCTTTATACAACTTACATCAACTCTCTTTACCTAGGACTACTCAGTATCAAGTCGTAATAGGCCAGCAAATACCACTAGAAAATGCGCAAAAAGGCGATTTAGTTTTCTTTAAAACAAGTGTAAAAGTTAGGCATGTTGGGGTGTATATTGGAAATAGAGAATTTATGCATGCTTCAACATCAAAAGGTGTGATCATTTCAAGTCTTGATAATCCCTATTGGAAGAAGGCATTTTGGCAGGTTAGACGAGTACTATAAAGGAACATAAAAAAGCCAAGTAAATTGAATAACCTTCAATGTACTTGGCCTATCTTTGGTTCTTATACCAATTTTAATACTTATTGAAATGCGCTATCAAATAGATTCTTAATCAAGCCTATATAGTCATCTAAGAACATCACTTGCTCATTTGTCGCTTTTTGAACCCAAGCACTTGCTAATACTTCACCTAAATCCGCCACCACAGCATCTGCTTCTCGTAATAAGGTAAATCTCACTTCCGATTCTAGTTCTGGATTTTGTGCAAATACCGTCATTAAATTAGAAGCCACTAAATCAGTCACAATGTCTTCCACTGTTTCTTCTCCAGTATCTCCTTGCTGATTAGCAAAAATAGCTAAATTCTCTGTAAGGTATTCAATTAATGAATGGTAGCCTTCAGTATTGACAATCATAATTTATCCACTTGTTATGGTTCATAGCGCTTAAAAGATTAAAGGCCTATAAACTTATTTTTAATATGTTTTGCCACAATTTATCAAAATAGAGAATAACACTCAAATCCTTTCCGTTTCTATTGACAACATAAGCAATTATAAGGACGATTTTTTTACGTTACCGTTTATCTAATTAATTGTATTGGTATTATCTGCCATACTTCACAGATATTTATTAGGAATACACTATCCTTAGTGATGTGGTTTTTCAGATAATCAAGTGAGGCAATTATGTGGCAGGCTATAGCAAAACAAATCTCTGACGTAACAGGACGTCCCTTCACTATTTCTGAACGTGAGATCATCACTGGTGGAGAAATTAATGATTGCTATATGATCAGTGATGGCTCTCAGCGTTATTTCGTTAAAATAAATGAACGAGCCGAGCTTCCGATTTTTGAAACAGAAATAGAAAGTTTAAATCAACTTGATCAATCCGATCACATCTTTGTTCCCTCTCCACTTCATGTTGGAACCACTAAAGACCACGCTTTTTTAGTCTTAAATTTCTTACCCACTAAACCCATTGATAAGCAAACCTCTTTTGAGCTTGGTGTGAGCTTAGCAAACCACCATTTATGGGGTGACCAAGTTGAATATGGCTTTGATTGTGATAACTATCTTGGCAATGTTCTACAAGTAAATACTTGGCATCGTAAATGGGCCTGTTTCTTTGCAGAGCAACGTATTGGTTGGCAATTACAATTATTGCACGAAAAAGGAATGGAATTTGGTGATATTGAAACATTAGTTAAAAACACCAAACATCTTCTACACAATCACCAACCCAAACCAGCTCTTTTACATGGTGATTTTTGGCATGGTAATATTGCTCTAAGTGTCAAAGGACCTATCAGTTATGATCCTGCATCCTACTGGGGTGATCCAGAGTGTGATTTAGCAATGGCTGAATTATTTGGGGGTTTTCAAGATAGCTTTTTTGACGGATACCAATCCATCACTCCTATTTCTAGTGGGTTTGAAACTCGACAGCATCTATATAACCTGTATTACATTCTCAATCACTGCATCATGTTTGGTGGAGAATACATGTTTCATGCTCAAAAACTCATTGAAAAACTTAACCTGAATAAAAAATAACCACATAAAATCATGAGATGGTACTTACCATCTCATTTTTTACTCATCTTAATGAAAAAACATCGAAACTATCAACTTTTGCACTTAATTCACTACAAAAACCAACTCTGCTTTCTACTATTAACGAGTAACCAATAGTCAGCCCACATATAGTAATTGCAGAACAGTAGAAGGAGTTTGTTGTGAATGATTACACTAACCAGAATATCCAGTGTCCAAATTGTCAGCATTCCATTGATATGTTGATTGACCAAAAACAATCAAATAAAAAAATCTATGATGATTGCCCATCTTGTCATCGAGCAATTGAATTCACGATGGAGATAAACCCTCAAAATCAATCTGTAAATGTGACGACGAATAATGAGGAAGATGGACTGTTTTAAATTACTTCTTTAACTCATTATTGATTCGCTAACACTCGCTCTACGGTATCTACGATTGCTTGAGTTTGCGGATCAATTTCTAAGTTAATTTTATCGCCAATAGCACGACCACTTAAATTGGTTCTTTCTAACGTTTCAGGGATCAAATTAACGTTAAAACCTTTCTCATCCACATCACCAATGGTTAAGCTAATACCATCCACCCCAATGTAGCCTTTATGCAATATGTATTTAGTCCATTGTGGCGCGACATCAAACCAAATTTGGCAATTTTCTACGGTTTGATTAATCTCTCTTACCGTCATCACATCAACAATATGACCTGACATTGAATGGCCACCAATTTCATCACCAAAGCGGGCTGCACGTTCAATATTAATGAACTGCCCCACTTCTAATAACCCAAGATTAGTTAAACGCAATGTTTCTTCAATCAAATCAAAAGAAATAAGATGCCCATTAATATTGGTTACGGTTAAACAACAGCCATTATGAGCAACAGAAGCTCCAATTTCTAAACCTTGATGATACGGTGCCGGTATTTCTATTACATGGGTTTGAAATTTCTCTTTCTTTACTATTTCAATTACTTTCGCCGTTGTCGCAACAATCCCAGTAAACATCACTCTCTCCTATCAATATCATCAAATACATTGAATCGTTTTATTTGATTTTGGCTATTTTAAAAATATCTACGATACGTTGAATATTTCATTTTGTGAAGTCTCTCTTAATCTATATACTGTCCACTTTCTGCTTACCTTTAACAGTTTCCTCTGTTCAAAGCACTCAATCAGGCCCAATTTTCTTTTGCGATAGCTACTAGCGCAAAATGAACTCGCATTTATGCTCTTTAATACATTAATGCCCTTTTTATACTAAAAATTTGTACGGTGAATCAGTGCACAGATACCAAAAAGAAATCGTTCGATTAATTAAATTATCAACACCAGTCCTAATTGCGAGTATTGCTCAAACAGGTATGGGTTTTGTTGATACCGTTATGGCTGGTGGCGTAAGCGCGACTGACATGGCAGCCGTTGCTATTGCTGCTAGTGTTTGGCTTCCATCTGTATTATTTGGTGTCGGCTTATTAATGGCATTAGTGCCTGTTGTTGCTCAATTGAACGGCTCAGGAAAATCTAAAAAAGTTCCATTTGAGATCCATCAAGGTATTTACTTAGCGTTAATCGTTTCTGTACCGATTATGCTTATCCTTTATAACGCTGGCTTTATTATTGCGGCTATGGATGTAGAACCTGAGTTATTTGAAAAAACTCAAGGGTATTTACATGCTGTGCTATGGGCTGCTCCTGCATTTTTATTATTCCAAGCGCTACGTAGCTTCTGTGAAGGCTTATCTTTAACCACGCCAGCAATGATCATCGGCTTTATCGGCCTTGCAGCTAACATTCCGTTAAACTGGATGTTTGTGTATGGTGAAATGGGCGCACCGGCATTAGGTGGTGTGGGTTGTGGTGTGGCAACGGCAATCGTGTATTGGCTAATGTTTATCACCATGGTTATCTATACGTTTATTTCGCCTAAATTACGTCGTGTAAATTTATATGAAACATGGAACAAGCCACAGAGAAAAGAGATCTACCGTCTATTTAAACTTGGCCTTCCTGTTGCTCTTTCTATCTTCTTTGAAGTGACTTTATTTGCAGCGGTTGCCTTATTAGTTTCACCATTAGGATCAATCGTTGTTGCTGCTCATCAGGTTGCGATTAACTTCTCATCGTTGATCTTTATGGTACCAATGAGCATCGCGATTGCGGTTAGTATTCGCGTTGGTCATAAGCTGGGTGAAAACGATCTTGAAGGTGCTAAAATTGCAAGTTACTGTGGTCTCGCTTTTGGTTTGATGATGGCATGTTGTACAGCAGTACTGACCTTTATCTTTCGTGAAAATATTGCGTATTTATACTCTGACAATAAAGAAGTGGTTGAGCTGGCTGTAAGTCTGATGCTCTTGGCTGTGATTTACCAATGTACAGATGCTGTTCAAGTTGTGGCAGCTGGTGCTTTACGTGGCTATAAAGACATGACGGCGATCTTTAAGTGTACATTTGTCTCTTATTGGATTGTAGGACTACCAGCAGGTTATATCCTTGGTATGACCGACTGGATTGTAGAGCCATTGGGTGTTTATGGCTTCTGGATTGGTTTCATAGGTGGCTTAACGACCGCAGCTGTTTTACTTAGCCTACGGCTACGCTGGCTACAGAAAAATCCATCTCGTATTGATATGGAAGTTGATGAATTGCAAATAATGCATTAATTCAGAAAACCATAAACAACAAAGCCCGAGGTATTTAGTACCTCGGGCTTTTTTATGCGATTAAAAGTCTTATATCTATTTAATCATTTTTGCTTTTCTTTCAGTTGGGCAATCACATAGTCAGGGGCAACTTTGGCAAGTTCTTCTAAACACGCCTCCGCCTTCTCATTTCCATAGCGCACGTAAATATCACATACCGCATAAAGTTGTTCTGGTGAGCCCGAAATCAAGTATGCCTGCTCAAACGATTTTGTTGCGATTTCCAAGTCAATATCTTCATGCAACACGCCATTTAGGTACCAATAATAACTGTTGTTATCTGCCAGTTCTGCTGCTGTTTTAATTGACTTCGCTGCTTGCGTTTTTTGATCTAAACGTACTTGAGTTAACGCTTTTGAGTAATATAGACTCGCCTCTTTCGGTAATTGAACAATCGCTTTATCTAATATCAATAAAGCTTGCTCATCTTGGTTCTGAGCTCGGTAATTGTCCGATAAATTCAACCATATTTGCCAATTGTTAGGCTCTATCTTTACAAGCTTCTGATAAATGTTATCTGCTTCAGACCACTCACCATGCCAACGATAAGCATCTGCTAACAGTAACTGGTTAGCACTGTCTTTTTGTTTTGCTAAATATGCGGTTACTTCTTGATATGGCGCTTCAATTTGAGCTTGCTTAGATGCCGACATCTGGTTGTATTCACGAAGCAAATTTGTAGTTGCTGCCATACGAACGCTCAATTCTTGATCCGTTAATAAAGGCGATACTATCTGCCAGCGATGTTTAAATTGGTATAAATCAGACCCTATCACTGCCGCTTCGCGGATCATGGGATCAGGATCTTTTAATCCTCTTGCTACGGCAACTAAACTATTTTGATTAGGGTAACGGGCTAATTGACGCAACGCCTCTGCGCGCTTCTCTATACTCTCATTTTTATTTTGTGCCGTATAAGCTAATTGTTGCTCTGGTGTCATATTTTTCAGTGAATCCGTCGCATATACCGGCGTTGCAATGGCAAATAAACTAGCAAGCCCTAGTGCGGCGCATTTTTTCAGTAATGGTTTCATTCTCTCCCCCTCCATTAAAACTTAGTTGGAAACGCAGAAGATTGCGCTTGCTGTCGAGCCGCATCACTAAATTTTCCATGTTGAACTGGATTGCCTAGCATTCTTAAGATATACGCAATTGATTTATCCGCATGAGCAAAAAACTTTTTCCACCCAGCGCACAGGTAATTTAACCCCGGCTCACCATCACGTGTTTTAATAAATCGATTTTTAGGGCACTCGCCATGACAGGCAAATTTATAATCACATTGCTGGCATTGAGTAGTTAATGTTTTCGCTTTAGCAAAGCCAAACTCTTGCTGTTTACGACTATACGCCAGCTCATCTAATTCTTGAGTATGGATATTGCCAATCTTATATTCAGGATAAACATAATGGTCACACGCAAATACATCGCCGTTATGCTCCATTGCTAAGCCTTTTCCGCAAATCTCACCCAAAGTACATAATGGGTTTTTACGCCCCATCCAGGTTTCGACACTGGCTTCAAAATATTGGACGAACACTTTGCCTAGATCATGCTGGGCCCATTCATCAAATACTGCAATTAGGAAATTACCCCATGCTTCATCTGAAACACACCAAGGTTCCATTATTGATTCTTTGTTTCCCGGAATAAGGCGTTTATCACCTTGACGTAATTGTGCAGCCAGTTTCTCTGTTTGTGGGGCTACCGTTCTAAAGGTTTTTTGCTCAACGATTGGGATAAACTGCATTTGTGGCGATTTCACCACATCACGCAAGAATCGATATACTTCTAATGGATTTCGGCTCGTTAAGTTATTTACACACGTTAAAGTCGCAAATTTCACTTGATGCTTATGCAGCAAATCTACCGCTTTCATCACTTGGTTAAATGTACCTCTACCTGCTTTGTTAGTACGGTACGCATTATGTAATAGCTCAGGACCATCAATGCTTAAACCAACTAGGAAATTATTTTCGGCAAGAAACTCACACCACTTATCTGTTAGCAAGGTGCCGTTAGTTTGTAAATCGTTAGAAATAAAGACCCCTTCAGGTTGATATTTCTTTTGAAACTCTACAATTTTCTTAAAGTAATCTAAACCTAGTAATGTTGGCTCTCCACCTTGCCAAGAGAAGATGATTTCAGGTGTATTTTGACCTTTAATATATTGACGAATATACGTTTCTAACGTCTCGTCATCCATTTGTGGTGAGCAGCCTTTTTTGTATTCAAGTAAGTCCTCTTTACTTAAATAATAGCAATACGTGCAATCAATATTACACACAGCACCAATGGGTTTTGCCATAACATGTAATCGTTTTGAAGCCTTACCCTGAAACTGAGGACTTTGAGTAATGATCATATTGATTCCTATTGATAATGAGTGTTTGATTTGAAAAAATAACTTACCTAACAAACCTATTAGCCACTCTTTATAGCCAGCTGTTTAGTAAGTTCTAACTCCATAATAAACAAAAAGAACATTGGTATTAGTTATACACGTTATTCCATTTTAGAAAGTCTTTTCACTGTATGATAAATACTCAATCATTACTGTAGAGAATGTCATGTTTAGAATCTATTTTTTATCCAAAACCAAAACATTACTCATCCCACTCCTGTTTAGCTTTATATTGGTAGGATGTGCAACCGCGCCACCAGACCCTGTAACTCAAAAAATAGAAGAAACCATGGTCTATGTTGAAGGTGGCGAATACTTTATGGGCTCAGACTCCCCATCAGCTACAAAAGCAGAAAAGCCTGCTCACCTTGTCTCGGTTGATGATTTTTATATTTCAAAATTTGAGGTTACTCAAGATCTCTTTGAATCTGTTATGGGCTCATCATTAAGTTTTTTTCAGGACCCAAACACACCCGTAAATAACTTAAGTTGGCAACAGGCCAATTACTTTATTGAAAAGCTCAATGAACTGACAGGTGAAACGTACCGTCTTCCAACAGAAGCAGAATGGGAGTATGCCGCTCGAGGAGGAAATCTAAGCCAAAACTACACTTACAGTGGATCGAACAACATTGATGATGTCGCATGGTTTGCCGATAACGCCAATAATCAAGCTCATCCAGTTGGAATGAAGCAACCCAATGAACTAGGCTTATATGACATGACAGGTAATGTAGGCGAATTTGTTAGTGATGCTTATGACGATACTTTTTATCGTTTCTCACCAATCGATAATCCAAACAATGCACGAGACGAAGCAAGTGGCTTAGCGCACAAGTCTGTACGAGGCAGCAGTTTTTCTTATAAGGCAGATGAATCAGAAAACTACCGTCGAGATTTCGCAAGCCAATCCATCATCATGGCAGATATGGGTTTGCGCTTAGTAAGAGATGCAAAGTAATCAATTATTAAGATTACTAATAACTATTACTATTTTGGCAAGGAATAAAACATGAAGAACAACGCATTACATTGTCTCACACTCGCTGCGGTAATGATGACACCAGTAACCACTCTGGCAAATGATCACAACCCTAAACTAATCTTACAAATTACCGTAGATGGCCTTCGTGGTGATTTGTTAGAACGCTACAAAGCGAACTTTGGCGAGGATGGCTTTCGCTATTTAATGGAAGATGGTACTTACTATACCAATGCCCATTATCAACACGCAAATACCGAGACCATCGTTGGGCACGTCTCCCTTGCTACAGGAGCGCCACCAAGTGTTCATGGTATGGTGGGTAATGTGTGGTATGACAGAAACGAAGAGCGCTTGGTCTATAACGTTGAAGATGGCAATTACAGCATGCTCACTTCAGGCGCTGGTGTAAATAAATCAACCGAGATCGACCCGACTCAAAAAGTAGCAACCCAAGATGGTCGTTCTCCTGAGCCAATTTTATCCACTACATTCAGTGACGAATTAGCAATCGCAAGTAATGGTGAATCAAAAATATTCTCTGTTTCAGTAAAAGACCGTGGCGCCATTTCATTAGGTGGCAATTCAGGAAAAGCGTTTTGGTTCTCTAAAGCACAATCAGAGTTTGTGACCAGTAATTACTATTATGATGAGTATCCTGCATGGGTAACCACATGGAACCAACAAAAAGTACCTAACCAATATTCAGGAAAAAAATGGGCATTATCACTGCCTGAAGACAAATATACTCTAAAAGAAGGCAATCCCGATTACAAAGTTGACCTTGCAGGATTTAAACGGACCTTCCCTCATCCTTATGGCCCAGCAAGCTATAAATACTACAGCACCATGCTAACACTTAGTCCTGCTGGAGATGAAATCGCGGGGAACTTTGCTGAAACACTGCTTAAAGAAGAAGACTTAGGCAAAGGAAAGTTTACCGATTACCTTGCGGTTAGTTTCTCATCAAATGACTATGTGGTTCACATGTATGGCCCATCAAGTTT